>DASWOO010001303.1:0-10330 GCA_036404335.1 Kofleriaceae bacterium | reverse complement strand
CACGATGACGTACCCATCTCGAACCTCAAGCAGAGAGAATTCACGAAGCGCTGGGTTGTAGCCTTTCGGCAAGTTGCGAACACCCAGATCCGCCAGCGCCGATACGTCGCCTGCAGCGAGCCGAGTTAGCAACGCGTGGCCCCTCCCCTCACTTCGCAGAAGTCTGCCGATTGTCAGCGCGTCATCGCCGACCTTCTCAACCAGCTTCCTGCCGTCGGTCTCCGGGTGCAGATCCTTCGAGCGCTTGAGCTTGGCGCGCTCTTCCTTGGACAGCGGAGGTGACAGGAAGGGCTCTTCGACGGCGAAGTGGTCTGCGGCGGGCGTGGCGAGGGTCGCGGATTCGTGGGCGGCAGGGCCAAGCTCGTGGAGCTCGAGGTGCTGGTCGCCGCTAGCGACGTGCCAGGTGCCGGTGTGCGGGTCGCGGGTGGGATGGACGGGGATGCCGGCGCGCTGGGCGTCGGCGAGCGCGGCGGAGATTTGCGAGGGGGTGCCCTCGAAGGCGGAGCTGCCGGGGACGGGGCGGAGGCCGGCGAGGCGGAGCGGGGCTTCGAGCAGGGCGCCCGTGCGCTGGGCGCGAGCGGAGGCGTTGGCGGCGCGGGCGTCGGCGGTGCTGGTGCTGGTGCTGGTGCTGGTGCCGGCGCTGGTGCCGGTGCCGGCGCTGGTGCCGGCGCGGTAGAGCTCGGCTTCGTGGGCGAGGAGCTCGCCGGATTCGGTGAGCTGGGCGCGGGCCTGGTCGACGAGGAGGGCTGCGTCGGCGGTGGGCGAAGAGGACGCGGTGGCCTCGGAGCGGGCGGCCAGGGCGAGGGTGCGGGTGAGCAGGGCCTCGGCCTGGCCACGGTTGACCCCGGACAGGGCGCGGCTGATCCGATCTCGCATCGCGAGGGTGTGGCGATGGACGAGCTTGGCCACGATCAGGGCGATGCCCTGCGTGACGAGGTCGTCGGCGCTGGCGGCGTGGGGCGCGGTGCCGTGGACCAGCGTGCTGGCGGCGCCCGCGGCGGCGACGCCGGTGCCGAGCTCGGCGGCGGTGCGGGCGGTGGCGCGGGCGCCCGCCTTGGCGGCGTCGAGCCAGGTGCCGAGCTCGCGCTCGGTCAGCTGGGCGTCGCCGAGCAGGGCCTCGAACGGCTTCATCGCCAGGCCGGACAGCGCGATGCCCGCGAGGTTCTCGGCGAACGCGCCGCCGCCGCTCGGACCGCCGATCGCCGCCTGCGCCTTGGTCATCAGGTAGGCCTGGCCCGTGGTCTCGAGCGCCTGGTAGCCGAGCTGGATGTCGCGAAGATCGGCGATGACCTCGCCGGTCAGGCGGGCTTCGCGAGCGAGGGCGATGCCGCGGACGGCCGCGACCGCGGCGCCGGCGATCTCGCCGGTCACGATCATCAGGCCGATCTGCAGCGCCATGCGGTCGAGCGCGGTGCGCAGCTCCTGGTCGGCGATCCGCTGGTAGGCGTACTGGAGGAAGGCCTCGAGCTCGAGCTTGCCGGTCAGGTTCGATCTCTGGTGGCGGACGGAGTCGAGCGTCCGGCGCGCGGCGGCGGTGCGCGCGTGGCGATCGTTGGCGCCGTCGGTGCGGTGGGGATCGCGCGCGCGATCGAGCTGGGCCAGCCAGCCCGCGGCCTCGCCGCGAAGCACGGTCGTGACGCGGGGGATCGTCCAGCCGCCGGCGTTCTCGACGCTGACCTGGCCGCGGGTCGCCAGCCGCTCGACGGTGGCGAGCTCGGTCTGCAGCGTCGCGATCTCGGCGCGCAGCGTGGTGAGATCGGCGTCGGCGGCGAGCTCGTCGGCGGCGTCGGGATCGACGCGCTCGCCGCGCGCGGCCTGCAGGCGCAGGTCGGCGGCGCGGGTCGCGAGCTCGGGGATGGCGGCGATCGGCTCGCGCGAGCGGTCCTCGATGCGGCCGGCGCCGCGCTGCGCGGTCTGCTGATCGGCGACCGCGGCGCGCGCCAGGCGGATCCGATCCTCGGCGAGCGCGAGTGGCAGCTGATCGCGCAGCCGGCGCGCCTCGGCCAGCGCGGCCGGCGCCTCCGCGACGAGGTGCGCGACGCCGGCGGTGTGCGCGTAGGCGCGGAGGACCTGGCGGATCTGCGGCGCGGCGGCGTCCTGCGGCCTGGCGTGGCGCTCGACGCCGGTGAGTAGCGCGTCGACCTCCGACGCCGCGGCGGTCAGCGTGCGATCGACCTCGGCCAGCACCGATGCCCAGCGCTGCGCCGACGGCTTCGCGGCGGGCCCCCCGCTGCCCCCGCCCTGCCCGGCCGCGCCCAGCTCGCTCGACCGCCGGTCGAGGAATGCCTGCACGGTCGCGAGCTCGGCCTGCGCGGCCCACGGCGCGAGGCGCAGCGTCAGCTGCTCGCAGTGCCGCCTGGCGGCAACAAGCGAGTGCTCGCCGGCGCCCGACCCCGCGCTCACACCCGCGCCGGCGTGCGTTCCCGCGCTTGCGTTCGTTCCCGTTGCCGCGTTCGTTCCCGCGCTCGCGTTCGTTCTCGTTACCGCGTTCGTTCCCGTCGCTGCGTTCGTTCCCGCGCTCGCGTTCGTTCCCGTCCCCGCGTTCGTTCCCGTCCCTGCGTTCGTTCCCGTCCCCGCGTTCGTTCTCGCGCTCGCGTTCGTTCCCGTCCCCGCGTTCGTTCCCGTCCCCGCGTTCGTTCCCGCGTTCGCGTTCACACCCGACGCCGCGTTCGCTCCCGACGCCGCGCCTGCGCCAGCACCTGCGCCTGCGCGCGCTGCCGGTGCGTGCGCCTGGTCCAGCGCGGCCTCGTCGGCCAGGGCACTGCCCGCGAGCGCGGCGCCGCTCGCGACGCGCGACCCCAGGTTGCCGCGGGCGAGCTGCGCCTTGACCTCGGGCGGCGCGAAGTCGGTGGCTGCCTTGATCAGGCGGGCGGTCTCGACCGGGATCGCGAAGTAGGGCGGGCTCGCGGCGATCCGGTGCGCCTGCTCCGAGCCGGCCAGGACCTCGCCGCCGGCGAGCGGCGTGCGCGCGACGTCCTCGGCGGTGGCGTGGCTGGGCGAGGTCACGCGGATCCAGTTCCACAGGGCCGGGTCGCGCGCGCCGAGCCACTCGTATTCGACCTCGCGTGCGCCGTGGGCGAAGGGCTGATCGGCGGTGTCGGCGGCGGCGTGCGCCGGCTGGTTGACGACGGCGTTCGGCGCGACCAGCGCGTCGGCGATCACACCGTCGAGCGGGCAGCTCGCGACCAGCCACGAGCCCTGCGGCATCGCGCCCGGCGGCATCGCGCCCTGCGTGCCCGGCGGCATCGCGCCCTGCGCGCCCGGCGGCATCGCGCCCTGCGCGCCACGCGGCATCGCGCCCTGCGCCCCGCGCGGCATCGCGGCCTGCACGTCGAGCTGGACCCGCAGCCGCAGCCCCATGCGCTGGATCGACGCCACCAGCGGGACGTCGAGCGCCTCGCCGAGCGCGCGGCCGACCTCGGGCAGCCAGCGCGTGCCCGGCTGGCCATTGCGCGCCTGGTCGACGGCGCCGATCAGGTCCGCCGGGAACGCCAGCTCCATCAGCCGCTTGAGCGCCATGCCCGGCGCGGCGTCGACGTAGCCGCGGATCGCCGCGCTCACCGCCGCGCACGCCGCCTTCGGATCGGCCCAGCGCAGCCGGGCATGCGGCTGGACCAGCCCGACGTGCGCGACGCGCTCGGCGACCGCGCCGAGCACCAGCGCGCGATTCTGCTCGACATACGACCACGCCGGCAGGCTCGGCGCCGGCCCGCCCTGCCCGACCGGCGCCGCCGGCCCCGGCTCCAGCGCCGCCGTCCGGGTCTGCTTGCCGACCGCAGCCCCCACCGCGCTCGCGCCCGCCGCCACGCCCACCGCCGGCTGGCTGGCACGATTTGCCAGATCGCCGGGCACCTACCGCCCCTCTCGCGTGCGCATCGGCGGGCGTATCGGCCGGCCCGCGCGCCGGTTGCGCCGATTTATCCGGGCCGCGGCACCGCGCGGGTCTCCCAGGCGGTCGAGTCGAGGGTGAACAGCGCGAGCGGGGTGAGCAGCGCGTAGGTGACCGGCATGACCAGCGCCTGCGGCACGAACGCGAGCGCGCCGACCCGATCGGCGGCGGGCCAGCGCCGGGTGCGCCAGCGGTAGTACAGGCCGAACAGCACCAGCACGATCATGTGGCCGGCGATCGCGGGCCACAGCCGGTGGCTGGCCAGCGCGCGGGCGACGCCGATCGGATAGCCGAGCAGGACCAGCGCCATCGCGAAGTAGTTGATGGCGATCAGCGGGTGCAGCCGCCACATGTGACTGCACCCGCCGAAATAGTCGATCAGGTTCGAGCGCCGCCAGCGCAGCTGCTGGGCGAAGTAGCCGGACAGGGTCGACGGCACGAACGTCCGGCACCGCGCGTCGAGCGTGATCGTCGTGCGATAGCCCGCCTTGATGATCTGCCGGCACAGGAACCGGTCCTCGCCGTACTTGATCGGCACGCCGAGCACGGCGCGGCCGGCGAGGATCGGCTCGAGCTCGAGCAGCACGCTGCGGCGGTAGGCGGTCAGGCAGCCGGACAGGCACAGCACGCGGTCGAGCGCCCACTCGACGTTGCGCATCGCGAAGTACGCGTACCAGTACTTCACGGTCTGCATGCGGGTCAGCCAGTTGTCTTGCTTGTTGCGGACGTCGACCCAGCCGCCGACCGCGGCCAGCTCGGGGCGCGTGAACCGGCGGACCAGCTGGCGGATCGCCGACGGCTCTACTACGACGTCCGAGTCGATCGACACGACGATCTCCCCGCGCGCGCGGCGCACGGCCTCGATGATCGAGTGGCGCTTGCCGGCGTTGCGCGGGTTGCGCAGCACGCTCAGCCGGTCGTCGCAGACCGCGGCCGCGCACGCGTAGCTGTCGTCGTGCGACGCGTCGTCGACGCAGATCACCTCGAACGCCGGGTAGTCCGACGCGAGCACGCTGCGCAGGGTCTCGGCGATGTGCGCCGCCTCGTTGAACAGCGGCATCACCACGCTGACCATCGGCAGGTAATCATCGGCCGTGCGCTCGCCGCGCCGCACGAACCGCATCACCATGCCGCCGACGTAGCGATTGACGAACACCACGAGCGCGAGCACGTGGACCATGAGCCACAGCAGGTAAGTCACGCTTGCGGGAGCTAGATTATGCCAACCCACCACGCTGCATGATCTGGTATTGTCGATCCGATGTGGCAATCTGCGGGCACGCGGCGGCGGGTGGCCTTGCTCGACGAGGGCTGGGCCCAGACGATCGAGCTGGCGATGGCGCTGAAAGACCGCGACCACGACATTATTGTCATCACCGCGAACGGGCGCAGTCAATTATTCCGACAGCACGGGATCGACTGGCAATGTGGTCCGGAGCTTGGCAGTCCCGCGCTCGCGCCGTGGCTCGAGGAGCGGATCACCGCCGGTGCGTTCGATCACGTGCTGCCGCTCACCGAGCGCTGGGCGTACACGCTGTGGGACCTGGCGCCGGCGTGGGCGGACCGGGTGTATCCGGCGACGGCGCCGTGGCAGCGGGCGTTGCTGCGCGACAAGCTGACGATGTCGGAGCACGTCGCGGCGCACGGCGTGGCGATCCCGTGGCAGCGCCGGCTCGCAGCTGAGGCCGACCTCGAGCTCGACCTCGCAGCCCTCCCCGTGGTGGTCAAGGCCGCGCGCGGCGCCGGCGGCACCCAGGTCCACATCGTCGAGACCGCGGCCGACCTGGCGCGGGCGCGCGCCGCCGTCGCCCGCGGCGGGGACTGGGGGGTGCAGGAGCTGATCCCCGGGCCGACGTTCCTGGTCGGCGGCGTGTTCCAGCGCGGTCGCGCGATCCGCCAGTACGCGGCGGAGAAGGTCGAGCAGTACCCGACGCGGACCGGGCCGGCGATCCGGCTGCGCTCGGCGAGCGACCCGCGGCTCCTGGCGCTCGCGGCGCGGGTGATCGGCGCGCTCGACTGGACCGGCTTTGCCAGCGTCGACTTCGTGCGCGCGGCCGACGGCGACTATCGCTTCCTCGAGGTCAACCCGCGGCCGTGGGGCTCGCTGAGCGCGGCGCGGCTGGCCGGCGTCGATCTGTTCACGCCGTTCGCCGAGCTGCTCGCCGGCGGTTCGCCGGCCGCGGACCTCGCGTTCGCCGACGGCCACGACTGCCGGATCTTCCCGCGCTACCTGCTGGCGCCGGCCTACCGCGGCCTCGGCGGCGCGCTGCACGCCGTCCGCGACTGGCTCGGCCCGGCCGGCCGCGACTGGCGCAGCCCGAGCTTCGTGCGCTACGCGCTCAGCGCGCTGCGAGCGCCGAGCTAGACGTCGATCTTGTCGGACCTGGGCGCGGTGTCGGCCTTGGCGACGTCGAGCGAATCGTTGCGCTTGGCGCGCGCGGCCGCGACGGTGTGCGGGCCGATCTTGCCGTCCGCCGCGAGGCCGTGATCGCGCTGCCACCGCGAGATCGCCTGCGGGTTGGTGGCGCGCTCGTCCAGGGCGAGCACGTTGTCGGTGAGCTCGTTGAACTCGTTGACCAGCGCCTCGTGGGTGTCGTTGTAGCGGCGCGCCTCGACGATCCACGGCGGCTCGTGCGCGACCTTGGGCCTGGCCGGCCCGGCCGACTCGAGCTCCGCCGCGCCGCCCGCGCGATAGTCCTGGAACAGCTCGGGCCGCTTGCCCGCCGCCGGCCCGCCCTCGAGGGCAAACTCGCCGCCCGGCCGGATATCCGCCTGGGTGCCGCCCTGCGGCAGCGGCGCGCTGTCGGGCAGCGCCGCGTGGCTCGACTGCAGCGCCATCGCCTGCTTGACCGTCGACATCCCGGCGTGCTGCGACGCGACCTGCGCGATCGCCTGCGACAGCTCCGGGTGCTGGCCGAGCAGCGCCTGCAGCCCGACCGCGTCACCGGGGCGGATCTGCACGACCTGCTGATAGACGTGGATCGGCAGCTGCAGCGCATGCGCCGGCGGCGCGGCGGCCTCCGGCGAGCTACCGTCGAATTGCCCCTGGGACTCGGTCTGCTGTTCTCTGCTCATCGGTCGTCCTCCTCAGGATACGCCAGCGCCCCGCGATCACTCCCTCGATTCGGCGCGATCCCCGGAATCATTCGAGATTCGCGGTAAAGTCGCCGGCGATGGCGAAAGGCGGTAAGCGCGGGCCCGCGCCCGATGTCCGGCCCTCGGGGTCATTTGTGCTGCGCACGCCGCTCCTGCCGCGCGACGAGCTCGACCGCTGGGGCGCCGATCTGGCCGTGCCCGCCGCCGGCAGCGACCCGGCCGAGCTCGCCGCCGCGATCGCGGCCGATCGCCAGCTCCTGCGCGCGCGGCTGGTCGCGCTGGTCGCCCGCCCCGAGATCCGCGAGGCGATCTTCGTCGCGTCGCCCAACCTCGAGGCCTCGATCGACGCCTGGCTCGCCGAGCCGACCAGCGAGGCCGGGCAGAAGACCGAGCGCAGCCTGGTCCGCTACGTCGCGCGGATGGCGGCCCGGCCGACGCCGTTCGGCCTGTTCGCCGGCAACACCGTCGGCGCGATCGCCGGCGACACCACGCACCTCGAGCTCGCCGCGCGCGACCGCTACCGCCGCTACACCCGGATCGATGGCGACTACCTGTCCGACCTGACCGACGCGCTCGGCGCCGACCGCGCGGTCCGCGCCCAGCTGCCGTTTCGCCCCAACTCGAGCCTGTGCACCGTCGCCGGCCGGCTGCGCTACGCGATGCGCCGCGAGGGCGAGAGCCGCAGCTACTCGCTGGTCAGCCTCGAGCCGAGCGACTACCTGGTCGCCACCCTCGAGCGCGCGCGGCCCGGGGCGCGGCCCGCGGAGCTCGCCCAGGCGCTGGTCGACGCCGACCCCGAGGTCACCCGCGACGAGGCCGACGAGTTCATCCAGGAGCTGATCGACAGCCAGGTCCTGGAGTCCGAGCTCGCGCCGCTGGTCACCGGCCCCGAGGCGGTCGACGACATCATCGACCAGCTCGCGCGCGTGCCCGACGCGCCCGCCGCCGGACAGGCCCGGGCCGCGCTCGACGCGCTGCGCACCACGTTCCGCGCGCTCGACGGCGGGATCGGCAACCCGCCGGCGCAGTACCGCGCCGCCGCCGAAGGCCTGGCCCAGCTGCCCGCCGTGCCCGAGGTCCACCGGCTGTTCCAGGTCAACCTGGTGCCGGCCGGCGCGCGGGTCGAGCTCGGCGCCGACGTGCTCGACGAGGTCCGCCGCGCGATCGACCTGATGCGCCGGCTCGCCAGCCCGCGCCGGCCCGATGACCTCAGCCGGTTCCGCGACGCGTTCGCCGAGCGCTACGAGACCAAGGAGGTGCCGCTCGCCGAGGTGCTCGACGAGGAGTCCGGCATCGGCTTCGCCGCGTCGCAGGCGCCGGGCGCCGCCGCGTCGCCGCTGCTCGAGGGCCTGGCGTTCCCGCCCGGGGTCGCCGACGAGACCGCGCCGTGGAACGCGCGGGTCGGCCACCTCGCGCGGCGGATCGCGCAGGCGGTCGCCGACGACGCCGACGAGCTCGTGCTCGACGACGCCGACCTAAAGGCGATGGACGCGGCCAAGACGCCCGGGCCGGTGCCCGACGCGATGCAGGCGATGTTCTCGCTGGCGATCACCGCCGGCGGCGAGCCGCGGCTGTCGCTGTCGTCGGTCAACGGCCCGTCGGGCGCGTCGCTGCTCGGCCGGTTCGCGCACAGCGATCGCGCGCTGCACGACGCGGTGCTCGCCAACCTCGCGGCCGAGCAGGCGCACCGGCCCGACGCGATCTTCGCCGAGGTCGTGCACCTCGCCGACGGCCGGCTCGCCAACATCTCGGCGCGGCCGGTGCTGCGCGACCACGAGATCGTCTACCTCGGCCGCTCGGGGGCGCCGCGCGACCGCCAGCTGCCGGTCACCGATCTGCGGGTCTCGGTCCGCGACGGCCGGATCGTGCTGCGCTCGGTGTCGCTCGACAAGGAGATCATCCCGCGGCTGACCAACGCCCACAACTTCGGCATGGGCGCGCTCGGCACCTACCGGTTCCTGGCGTCGCTCCAGGGCCAGGGCGTGCAGCCGCTGTACTTCTCGCTCGGCACGCTCGAGCACCTGCCGCGCGTGCCGCGGATCCGCCACGGCCGGGTGATCCTGCGCGAGGCGTCGTGGAGCCTGCGCAAGGCGGACCTCGAGCCGGTGGTCAAGGCGACGGGCGCGGCGCGGCTGATCGCGCTGCGCGAGCTGCGCGCGGCGTTCCGGCTGCCGCGCTGGGTGTGCGTCGAGGACGCCGACAACCTCCTGCCGGTCGACCTCGACCACGTGCTGGCGGTCGACAGCTTCTGCCAGCTGGTCAAGGCGCGGTCATCGGTGTCGCTGACCGAGCTCTGGCCGGCGCCCGGCGAGCTGGCGGTCCGGGGACCGGACGGTTGCTACGCCAACGAGATCGTGGTGCCGTTCGCGCGCGTGCCGGGCCCGCCGCCGCCGGCGCGGCGCGAGCCGGCCGGCCCGGCGATCCGCCGGACGTTCGCGCCGGGCTCGGAGTGGCTGTACGCCAAGCTGTACACCGGCCATGCGACGGCGGATCAGGTGCTGACCGAGGCGCTCGCGCCGGTCGCCGGCGAGCTCGGCGGCGCGCCGTGGTTCTTCCTGCGCTACGGCGACCCGGGCTGGCACGTGCGGCTCCGGGTGCGCGGCGAGCCGGCGTGGCTGCTCGGCGAGGTCATGCCCAGGCTCGCGGCCGCGACCCGGCCGATGCTCGACGACGGCCGGATGTGGAAGCTGCAGCTCGACACCTACGAGCGCGAGCTCGAGCGCTACGGCGGGCCGGTCGGCATCGAGCTCGCCGAGCGGCTGTTCTGCGCCGACAGCGCCTGCACCCTCGACATCCTCGGCATGCTGTCGGGCGACGCCGGCAGCGACGCGCGCTGGCGGCTCAGCCTGCGCGCGATCGACCAGCTGTTCGACGACCTAGGCTCCGACCTGCTTACGCGGCTCGCCGTGATGCGCCGGATCCGCGACAGCTTTTTGAGCGAGCACCGCGCCGAGACCTCGGTGACGTTCCAGCGCGGCCTGGGCGAGAAGTACCGCAAGGAGCGGCTGGCGCTCGAGGCCCTGCTCGACCACAGCCGCGACGCCGACAGCGACCTCTCCCCCGGCTTCGAGCGGCTCGCGGCCCGCTCGCTCGCCAACGCGCCCATCCTCGCCGAGCTGCGCGCGCTGCCGCTGCACCAGCCCTGGGACAGCGCCGCCACGGCGCGCGCCGTGGGCATGAGCACGGGGCATTTCAACCGGGTGTTCCGCCAGGAGTTCGGGCAGACCCCGCGCCGTTACTTCGACACCCGCCGTCTGGAGCACGCCAAACAGGGGGTCGTCGCGGGGAAGGAGTCGCTCAAGGAGGTGGCGGCGGAGGTGGGTTTCAGTTCGGCGGTGTTCTGCC
>DASWOO010001302.1:0-7779 GCA_036404335.1 Kofleriaceae bacterium | reverse complement strand
AGGCATCCGCCGCAGTATCGGTCGTAGCCTCGATCGGTATCCTCGATCCAGGCTACAGGCGTACCTGGGTCACGGCAGGCCAGTGGTCATCACGCCACCGGTGCCGCCCGGCCCGTGGCACATGCCACCGGCAGTGCAACTCGTAGACGTGACGATACCACCCATCTTGCGGATGTCGGGGCAGGTCGTCGTGGCGACGTGACCGCTGAATGGATCTGGCAGCGACGCCGTGTCGCCCTTCATGACGTAGAAGTTGCCGCCCTTGTCGGTGTACGCTGCGTTGTACGCCGTGCCGCTGTCCGCCGTGAACACGACCGCCGCGCCCTGCGCCGGCGTCTTGCCATCCTTCTGGTAGACGGTGCCGGCGAACCGGAACTCGGGGCCGCCGCCGCCGGCGAGGTGACAGCCCGACGCCGTGCAGTCCTTGCCGGCGTTGTCGGAGTTGCCCGAGCCCGGGTGCATGTGCGCGTCTGGAATCTTATCTGCTGACAGCACGTTGACGCAGCCGTTGGCGTTGCCGCCGGCGTCCGAGCCGCCGCCGCCGCCGGCATCGACGCCGCTACCGCTGCCGCTACCGGTGCCGCCGTTGGAGGGCAGCTCGCCCACGGTGCAGGCGGCGAGGAGCAAGCTAGGCAGGAGGAGTGCGGCACGCGTCATGGGGCTCCGGTAGCGCATAGGTGATAGGGAGGGACATGCAAGCTTCAGCGCACCCCGCGCGGCGAGGCTCGATCCCGCTTGTAGCTTCGATGTTACAGCAAGTTGAATGCTGGGTGTGCAGCAGATCGAGGGGGCGCGGACCGGCCGATCGGCGAGTCGGCCCCCCATGGCGAGGACAGCCGTCCTCAAAAGCGAATGGCCGTCAGATCACAGCGCGGCGAGCAGCGCGGCGTTCTCGTCGGGCGTGCCGACCGTGATCCGCAGGCAGCCGGCGAGCCGGCCGGCGTCGAACAGCCGGACCGTGATGCCGGCGTCGAACAGCCGCTGCCACAGCGCGGTGGCGCCGGTCGTGCGCACCAGCACTAGATTCGCCTCGCTCGGGAACACCTCGAGGCCGCGGGCCGCGAGCGCCTCGGCGAGCCGCGCGCGCTCGGCGACGACCTCGGCCGCGCGCGCCGCGCACCACGTGGCGGCGTGCTCGACGAGGAACTCGGCCGCGCGCTGGTCGAGCGCGCTGAGGTTGTACGGCGGGCGCAGCTTCTCGAGCAGCCGGGCGATCGCCGGCGACGAGATCGTGTAGCCGACGCGCAGCCCGGCCATGCCGAGCTTGGACAGCGTGCGCATCACGACCAGGTTCGGGTGCTCGGCGAGGATCGGCAGCGAGCTCGCGCCGCTGTACGCGACGTAGGCCTCGTCGGACACGACCACGACGTCGCGGTGGCGCGCGGCGAGCTCGGCGGCAAACCCCATGCGCCACAGCGTGCCCGTCGGGTTATTGGGCAGGGCGAGGAACACGACGCTCGGCCGGTGCTCGTCGACCGCGCGCAGCACGGCGGGCTCGTCGAGCTCGAACCGGTCGGTCAGCGGGACCTCGACGGCCTCGATGCCGCGGGCGATCGCGGCGAGCTTGTAGTAGACGAAGGTCGGCACCGGATAGAGGATCGCCGCCGGGCGCTCGCCGCGCGGCGCCGCGAACGCCGCGCCCAGCATCGCGATCAGCTCGTCGGAGCCGTTGCCGAACACCAGCTGATCGCCGGCGACGCCGAGCTGGCGCGCCACGATCGCGCGCAGCTGTCTCGCGGCCGGATCGGGGTAGCGCTCGAGCGCGACGTCGGCGAGCGCGCGGCCGAGCCCGGCGCGCAGCTCCGCCGGCAGCGGGTACGGCAGCTCGTTGGCGTCGAGCTTGGCGATCACCCGCGGCAGCGCCGGCACGTGGTAGGCGGTGCTGCCGCGCAGCAGCTCGGGGACGCGCGCCTCGAGCGCGCCCAGCGCCGACGCGCGGTCAGTCATCGGCCACCGTCGCGCTCGCCGTCGCCTCGTCGCCGCGCATCAGCGCTGACCGGCCGTGCCCGTCGAGCCCCTCGCACGCGGCGAGCGCCGCGATCGACCCGGCGTGCAGCGCGGCCGCCGCGGCGTCGTACTCGATCAGCGACGTCCGCTTGCGGAAGTCGTGGACGCCGAGCGGCGAGGCGTAGCGCGCGGCGCCGCCAGTCGGCAGCACATGGTTGCTGCCGGCGAGGTAGTCGCCCGCGGCCTCCGACGCGTACGCGCCGATGAAGATCGCGCCGGCCGCCGTGCACGCCGCCGCGACCGCGCGCGGCTCGGCGCACTGCAGCTCGAGGTGCTCGGGGGCGAACCGGTTGGCGAACGCCACCGCGTCGTCGATCGACGCGACGATCACCGCCGCGCCGTGGTCGACCAGCGCGCGCTCGGCGATCTGCCGGCGCGGCAGGCTCGCCAGCTGCCGGCCCAGCTCGTCGCGGACCTGCTGCGCCAGCTCGGTCGATGTCGTGACCAGCACCGCGCGCGCCTCGGTGTCGTGCTCGGCCTGGGCGATCAGGTCGGCCGCGACCCACGCCGGGTCGGCGTCGGCGTCGGCGATGATCAGCACCTCGGATGGCCCGGCGATCGAGTCGATGTCGACCTCGCCGTAGACCTGGCGCTTGGCCGACGCGACCCACGCGTTGCCCGGGCCGACGATCTTGTCGACCCGCGGCACCGTTTGCGTGCCGTAGGCCAGCGCGCCGACCGCCTGCGCGCCGCCGAGCTCGAACACGCGATCGACGCCGGCGATCCGCGCCGCGAGCAGCGCCTCGTCGGACGCGCCCGGCGTAACCATGATGACCTCGGGGACGCCGGCGACCTTGGCAGGGATCGCCGTCATCAGCACGCTCGACGGATAGCGCGCGGTGCCGCCCGGGACGTAGAGCCCGACCCGCGCCAGCGGCGTGACGCGCAGCTCGAGGCGCACGCCGTCGAGCGTGACGTCGACGTCGGGCTCGCGCTGGTGCTCGTGGAACGCGCGGATGCGACGCGCGGCCAGGACCAGGGCGTCGCGCAGCGCCGGCGCCACGCGCGCCGCGCGCTGATCCCAGCGCTCGCGCGACAGCTCGTAGCTGCCGCCGACCGGCTCGCGCTTGTCGAACTGGCGAGTGTAGTCGGCGACCGCGTCGTCGCGGCGCGCGCGGACATCGGCCAGGATCGCGGTGACCTTGTCGTCGATCCCGCCGGCCATGCGCGTCGTGCGCTCGAGCAGCGCCTCGGCGTCGGCCGAGCCCGCCTGGACCTGGCGCAGCAGCGTCATGGCTTGGCGCTACCGGTCGCCGACGGAGCCACTGCAGAGCCCGAGCCCGAGCCCGCATCGGGTGCCGCGCTGCCCGCCGGCGGCGTCTCGGCCATCGTGGGCGCGGGCGCGGGCGTCGGCGCGGGCGCGGCGGGCGTCGACGGCACGCCGACCTGCGGCCCGCCCGGCGTCTCCCGCTGCTCCTCGGGCTTCTTCTTCGAGCAGGCCGCGAGGCCCAGGCACAACGCAATGACGGCGAGCTTGTTCACGGGGCGAAGTATTCACCATCCCCTCGCGCGAAGCCGCTCACCGCTGAGAGTTTCGGCTCCGTCCAGTCGTCACTTTGAACGACGCTTCTTCTTCGCCGGCTTCGGCGGCTCGCTCGCCGAGCCCGCGCCTGCATCGGAGCCCGCGCCCGCACCTGCGTCGGTGTCATCCTTGTGCTCCGGGAGCTTCACCTTACCCGGATCGTAGTGCTCCGCGTCCGGCTGCGGGCTGCTCGGATCGTACGCCGGCTTGGGCTGCACCGCCGGCGTGTCGTCGGGGCCCGGCGGCAGCTGGCCCTCGAGCGCGCCGCCCGGCAGCCGCGACGGATAGCGATCGACGTAGCTCTCGATCATCGCCTTGGGCACGTCGCCGCGCCCGCGCCCGCCGACCTTGACGACGTGCTTGTCGGACGGCCACATCATCCAGGCCTCGCCGCGGCCGATGATCGACAGCATGCGCGCCCCCGCGACCTTGGCCTCCTCGACCTGGTAGCCGCCGTCGGCGGCGAGCCGGCGCGCGAGCTTTACCGTGGCACGGACCACACCATCGGGCACGCGGTAGCGCGTGACGAACACGTTGACGAGATCCTTGTCGTCGATCCGCCCGCGCTTCTCGGCGTCGGATGTGATGTAGCTCGCGCTGTAAGCCTCGGCCTTGTTGCCCTCGACCCAGACCTCGACGTCGAGCACTTCCTGGAAGCGCCGGAACTTCCACGTGCCGAGGTCGGCCTCGACGACGCCACGCGCGGGGATCGGTGGGTGGCCACCGCACGCCAGCCCTGCTGACAAGCTGGCAGAAATGACGACGGCACCTACGGCATTCAGTAGCCCCCGCATGCCGCTATCGTACCCCCTTCCAGCGTTGACAGCCGGGTCCGGTCACTGAATAGTCCCGCCCCATGGCCAGTTACCTGTTCTCGTCCGAGTCCGTCACGGAAGGTCACCCCGACAAGCTGTGCGATCAGGTCAGCGATGCGATCCTCGACGCATGCCTCGCGGTCGATCCGCACAGCCGCGTGGCGTGCGAGACCGTGGCGAAGACCGGCTTCGTGCTGGTCGCCGGTGAGATCACGACCAAGGCGCAGCTCGACTTCCAGAAGATCGTGCGCGGCACGGTCCGCGACATCGGCTTCACCAGCTCGCACATCGGCTTCGACGCCGAGACCTGCGCCGTCATGGTCGCGATCGAGCACCAGTCGCCCGACATCGCGCAGGGCGTCGACCGCGGCGATCCGACCAAGCAGGGCGCCGGCGATCAGGGCCTGATGTTCGGCTACGCGTGCGACGAGACCAAGGAGCTGATGCCGCTGCCGATCCAGATCGCGCACCAGCTCGCGTACCGGCTGAGCGAGGTCCGCAAGAAGAAGACCAAGGGCGTCGACTGGCTGCGCCCCGACGGCAAGACCCAGGTCTCGGTCCGCTACGAGGGCGGCGAGATCACCGGCGTCGAGGCGATCGTCGTGTCGACCCAGCACGACGAGAAGGTCAAGCAGAAGACGATCGAGGAGGCGATCCGCGAGCTCGTCATCAAGCCGATCGTCCCCGCCAAGCTCATCACCAACAAGACCAAGATCCACGTCAACCCGACGGGCCGGTTCGTCATCGGCGGACCGCAGGGCGACACCGGCCTCACCGGCCGCAAGATCATCGTCGACACCTACGGCGGCTACGCCCGCCACGGCGGCGGCGCGTTCTCGGGCAAGGATCCGAGCAAGGTCGACCGCTCGGCCGCGTACTACGCGCGGTACATCGCCAAGCACATCGTCGCCGCCGGCCTCGCCCGCCGCGCCGAGGTCCAGTTCGCCTACGCGATCGGCGTCGCCGAGCCGGTCTCGATGCTGGTCGACACGTTCGGCACCGGCACGGTGTCCGACGACAAGCTGACCAAGGCCGTGCTCGCCACGTTCGACGCGCGCCCCGGCATGCTGATCAAGGAGCTCGATCTCCGCCGCCCGATCTTCCGCAAGACCGCGGCCTACGGCCACTTCGGCCGCGAGGACGCGGACTTCACCTGGGAGAAGACGCCGCTGATCGCCAAGCTCAAGGACGCGGCGCAGTCCGGCAACGGCCACGCCGTGAGCAACGGCACCGGCAACGGCAAGGCCGCCAAGGCGCCCAAGGCCGCGCCCGCCCCGCTGCCCACCAAGGGCAAGGGCAAGTCGCCGTCGGCGCGCGTCTGATTACTCGAGCTCGCCGCGCTTGGCGGCGAGCTTGGCTTCGAGCGCCGAGCCATCGCGGTCGGTCTCGGTCCGCGTGCCGTAGTACTCGTGCGGGCCGCGCGGATCGTTGAAGATCGTCAGCTTGAGGTCGAACGGCGCCGGGCCGTCGACCCGGTCGATCGAGTACTGGCTGGCGACCCGCTCGTGGGTCTCGGGCAGCTGGAACACGATCTGGTCGCCGTCGACCTTGAACAGGAACAGCTCGAACGTGCCCTTGAACAGGGTGCGGTCCTGGTACACGCCGCCGCCCATCGTCGGCACGAACCGGTAGACGTGGAGCCGCTCGCTGTGGGTCTGCGGCATGCGATCCATCCAGTTGCGGTTGATCAGCGTGTCGCGGGCGTCGCTCGCCGACAGCTGATGCGAGGCCGGCTTGGACGAGCAACCCGCGACGGCCAGCGCCGCGGTCAAAGACAGAGCCAGGGTGCGCATGGCGGCAGCCTAGCACCCCGATCGGCTATGCGCCGAGGATGCGGGCGGTGCCGGCCGCGCCGCGGCGGAGCTGGGCGCGGCGCTGGTCGGCCTGGCCGCCGATCGCGCACACCAGCAGCTGGCTGCCGTGGACGTCGACCTTGGCCATGTCGACGTCCCAGCGCTGCCCGTCGCCGAGCAGCGTGCCGCTGAACCCGGGGGCCTTCGCGCCGACCAGCGCCATGCGCGCGGCCAGCTCGTCGCAGGCGCCGGCGTCGCCCGACGACGCGAGCGCCAGGCCCTCGTCATCGGCGATCACCATCGCGTGCATCCCGCCGTCCTCGACGCAGGCGCGCAGCTGGAAGGTCAGCGCGTCGGTGATGACGTTCGTGCGGTGGCGGCGGCGTTCGGTGGTCTGCATGAAAATATTGTCCCGAGCCCCGGGGTCCAGGGGCAACATTTCCGCAAATCGGTATGCTGCCGAGGTGCAGTCAGCGCGCTTGTTCGCCGCGGGCCTCGCGGCGCTAGCGCTCGCGGCCTGCCACCCCCCCATGACCTCGACCACCTGGCCCAAGCTCGACGACACGCTCCTGGCGGACGCCGCCGCAACCTTCACCTGGCGGCTCGGCCTGCCGGTGCCGCTCGCGGTCACGCCCGACGGCGCGGTGCTGTTTCGCCGCACGCCGGCGCGCGACTTCGCCGCCGATCTCTTCGAGCTGTCGGCCGATGGCCAGCTGAAGACCCTGGCGACCGCCGCCGACCTGCTCGGCGCCGGCGACGAGCACCTGTCCGACGCCGAGAAGGCGCGGCGCGAGCGCACCCGGACGGCGACCCGCGGCGTGGTCGACATCGACGTGTCCGAGGACGGCGCCACGGTGATGGTCCCGCTCGGCGGCAAGATCTTCCTGATCGACCGCGGCTCGGGCCAGCGCCGGGTGATCGACCCGGCCGGCGCGGCCTACGACCCGCACCTGTCGCCCGACGGCCAGCGCGTCGCGTTCGTGCGCGACGGCGACCTGTGGCTGGCCGAGGCCGGCCACGCGCCGCGCGCGCTGACCCAGCACCCCGAGGGCTTCGAGTACGGCGTCGCCGACTTCGCCGCGCAGGAGGAGCTCGGCCGGACCCGCGGCTACTGGTGGGCGCCCGACAGCCGCCGCCTGGTGTTCCAGCGCAGCGACCTGCGCCAGATCCAGACGCTGTACGTCGCTGACGCCCGGCACAACGACCGCCCGCCGGTGCCGTTCCGGTATCCGCGCGCCGGTACGCCCAACGCGATCGTCGACCTCGGCGTGCTCGACGTGGCGCACGCCGGCGAGCCGCGCTGGCTGAGCTGGGACCACGGCGCGTACGAATATCTGGTGTCGGCGCAGTGGCCCGTGCACGGCCCGCTGACCGTGCTGCTCGCCGACCGCGATCAGAACAACGCCGCGGTCGTGAGCTTCGACGCCGCGACCGGCGCGGCCACCACGCTCCTGACCGAGCACGACGACGCCTGGCTCAACCTCGGCGGCGGCGGGCCGCGCTGGCTCGACGACGGCGCGGGCTTTCTGTGGATGACCGAGGCCAGCGGCCAGTGGCTGCTCGAGCTGCGCGGGCCCGACGGCGGGCTGGTGCGCACGCTGACCCGGCCCGAGCTCGGCCTGCGCCGGCTGGTCGGCGCCGA
>DASWOO010001301.1:0-4127 GCA_036404335.1 Kofleriaceae bacterium | reverse complement strand
CGAGGCGCGCCGCGCGCGCGACGCGGCCGGGCCGCAGTTCGCGATCCAGCAGCGCGACCGCCGGCGCTATGACTTCCTCGGCGAGCACGGCCGCGGCGGCATCGGCCGCGTGGTCCGCGCCCACGACCGCGATCTCGGCCGCGACGTCGCGATCAAGGAGCTGCTATCGCGCGGGTCCTCGCACGAGGCGCGGTTCCTGCGCGAGGTGCTGATCACCGCGCGGCTCGAGCACCCCGGCATCGTCCCGGTCCACGAGGCCGGCCGCTGGTCCGACGGCACGCCGTTCTACGCGATGAAGCTGGTGTCCGGCCGGCCGCTGCGCGACCTGTTCGCCGAGCGGCCGACGGTCGAGGCGCGGCTGAGCCTCTTGCACCACGTGATCGCCGTCGCCGACGCGATCGCGTACGCCCACGAGCGCGGCATCATCCACCGCGACCTCAAGCCGGCGAACATCATCGTCGGCGACTTCGGCGAGACCGTGGTGATCGACTGGGGCCTGGCCAAGGATCTGACCTCGACCGAGGAGCCGGCGGTGATCGTCGCCGACGGCACCGACGCGCCCGATTCGGCCCCGATCAGCGCGACCGCGAGCGCGAGCGCGAGCAACGACGTCACGGTCGCCGGCGCCGTGCTCGGCACGCCGGCGTACATGGCGCCCGAGCAGAAGTACGGCGAGGCGGTCGACCAGCGCGCCGACGTGTTCGCGATCGGCACGATGCTGTGGGAGCTGTGCGCGGTCCAGAAGTCGCCGCCGACCGACCCCGAGGTCCGGCGCAAGATGCTGCGCGGCGCGGGCATCGACAACGACTTCATCGCGATCATCGACAAGGCGCTCGAGCCCGACGCCGAGTACCGCTACGTCAACGCCGGCGCGCTCGCCGCGGATCTCAAGGCGTTTCGCGCCGGCGCCCGGATCACCGCGCGCAGCTACTCGCTGCTCGCGCTGCTCGCGCACTGGACGCGCCGCCACAAGACCCTGTCGCTCACCACCGCCGTCGCGCTGCTCGTCGCGCTGGTCGGCACCACGGTCTACGTCCGCAACATCGCGATCGAGCGCGACCGCGCCGACGCCAACGAGACCAGCGCCAAGCTCGCGCAGACCACGGCCGAGACCAACCTGCGCGAGGTCACGCTCAACCACGCGCAGCTCCAGCTGACCACCGATCCGACCGCCGCGGTCGACACGCTCGCCGGCTACCAGGGCGCGCGCGCCGACCAGATCCGCGCCGAGGCCCACGCCCGCGGCGTCGCGTCGCTACGCGCCCAGGCCCACGCCGAGTACATCCCGTGGATCGCCGCGGCGCCCGACGGCGCGATCCTGTCGCTCAGCGTCGACGGCACGCTGACCCGCACCGTACACGACCCCACCACCGCGCGCGATGGCACGACCACGGTGCTCCAGCGCGGCGGGTCGCGGCTCAGCCTGCCGGCCTACGCCGAGACCCGGCAGCTGCTGGCGTACACCTGCGATCCGTCGGACATCTGCATGTTCGACGTCGGCCACGGCGCGGGGATCCCGCGGGCGCCGGCGCTGCGTAATCTCCGGGTCAGCGGCACCGCGCTGTCGACCGACGGCAGCCTGCTCGCGGTGCTGCTCCAGGACTCGACGCTGCAGATCTTCGGCGTCGGCGACCCGGCCAAGCCGCAGCTGCGGCTGACCAAGCCGATCCCCGGCGGCCTGGGCGTCACGTTCCTCGACGACACCACCGCCGTGGTCGGCTCGGCCAAGGCCCTGGCGTTCGTCGGCGTCGAGGGCGACGTCCAGAGCGTGGTGATGACCGGGGTGGTCGGCTGGGACGCGCGGCCCGGTGATCACTCGTTCGCCGCGGCGACCGAGGCCGGCCAGGCCTACGTGTTCCAGGGCCCGGGCCACCGGATCGCGGCGCAGATGGCGCTGTGCGCGGGGCCGATGGTCGGCGCCGTGTTCGTCCCCGGCCGCGACGAGCTCGCCTACGCGTGTCGGTCCGGCGCGGTCGGGCTGTGGGATCCGCGGCGCAAGACGACCACGCAGATCGCCCAGCTCGATGGCCACGCCAACCGCGTGCTCGCGAGCGCCGCCGGCGACTACCTGGTCATCGACAACAGCAACGGCAGCATCACGCTGATCGATCTGCAGACCCAGCTGACCGCGACCTACCGCGGCCACGGCTCGCTGCTCAGCGCCGTGGCGGCGCCGAGCTCGGTCCACCCCTTCGTGCTATCGGCCGACATCCACGGCGCGATCCGGGCGTGGCCGCTGCCGCCGCGGCTCGCCCACGTCATCGACCGCTCGACGTCGGCGTACCAGGCCGCGGTGTTCGACCACGGCTCGATCCTGGTGACGAGGTGGCAGCCCGGGCTGCACACGATCGCCGCCGACGGCACCGCGCACGACCTCGCGAGCCACGCGATGGTCGACAGCTCGATCGACCACGGCGACGGCGATGCGTTCGTCGCCTGGGGGCTGTCCGACGTCATCGAGCTGTGGTCGAGCGCGTCCGGCGCGCCGGTCCGCACCGATGTCGTGCCGACCGGCCATGGCACGGTGTCGGCGCTCGAGTTCGTCCGCGGCAGCGACCGGTTCCTGACCGCCGGCAGCGACGGCCGGGTGGTCCAGTGGACGATGACCGGCGATAAGGCCGTGCTCGCCGAGGCGGGGCAGCCGATCGACAAGCTCGCGGTGATCGGCGATCGAGCCGGCGTCTACGCGATGGCCGACGGCTCGCTCGGTCGCCTCGGCGGAGCGGCCGCGATCAAGCCGGCGGGGCCGCGGATCACCCGGCTCGCCGCGGTGATCGACCGGCCGGCGGTCTACGCCGGCGATCTCGAGGGCAACGTGACGGCGATCGCGACCCGAACGTGGCAGGCGATCTCCGTGCTGCGTACCGGGGGCGCGATCCGCGACATCGCCAGTGACGGCGCGCACGTCGCGATCGCCAGCAGTGATGGCAACGTGAGTCTTGCGGGGATACCCGCCGATGGCATCGTCGGCGCGGCAAGCTGGATCAAGCTGCCGATCCGCGTCAACGGACTCACGTTGCTCTCGGATCTACTCTTGATGTCGGGCTCCGACGGCACGCTGTGGATCTATGAGATCTCGACGCGACGCTGGCTGTGCGTGCCGACCGGGGCCGTAGACCTCAGTCACGCCATTGCAGCCCCAGGTGGGAAGACCGCAGTGGTCATCGATTATGACGGCCGCTTGCTCTCGCTCGATCTCGAGGCGGCCCGAACGCTCATTCACGCGACTGCCGGGGCACCGAACCGTGTCGATAAGCAGTGACCTACAAGCACCGATAAGGAAGAATAAGGATTATGAAAAAGACGAAGATCGGACAGGGTCGGAAGCTGCTCCTCCGGGGCGAGGTCGTGGCGCAGCTCGGCCAGCGAGAGCTCGTGCAGGTCGTCGGCGGCGATGACTCCTCGAACACGAACAAGGTGAGCTGGCCGGACCGCTGCGTCAGCCACCCGTCGACGGTGACCTAGCCGCCGCTACTTGCCGCCGCCGGTGGCCAGCGGGCCTTCGATCCAGGCGGCGAGCGCCTGCTCGAGCTGCTTGGCCTCGGGCTGGTCCGCGAGGTTGGTCTTCTCGTCGGCGTCCTTGGTGAGATCGTAGATCTCCCACTTGGAATCACTGATTCGATAATAGACGTGATGAGCGCCGTCCGCGGTGATCATCGACTTGGCCTCGTGGTCCCACTCGGGCGCGGGCAGCATCTCCGAGAACGCCGGCCGCGGCGGCAGCGGCTTGCCGGCGAGCGCGGGCACGAGGCTCCGGCCCTGCCAGCTCGCCGCCGGCGCGACGCCGAACAGCGCGGCCACGGTCGGCGCCAGGTCGAGCAGCTGGACCACGTCGTCGCGGCGCTGCGGCGGGCCGCCCGGCACCCGGAACATCAGCGGCACGTGGATCAGCTCGCGGTACAGGTTGTCGCCGTGAAAGAACGCCGGCTTGCCGGCGACGATGTGCGCGCCGAACGCCTCGCCGTGGTCGGCCATCACCACGACGGTCGTGGTCTTGGCCAGGCCGTTGGCGTCGAGCGCGTCGAGCAGCTGGCCGATCAGCTGATCCTCGTACGCGATCTCGTAGTCGTACTTCTCGGCGAGCGACGCGGTGCCGTGCTCGGTGTACGTGAAGCCGTCGTGCGTCA
>DASWOO010001300.1:0-2244 GCA_036404335.1 Kofleriaceae bacterium | reverse complement strand
GGTCGCGGTGCCGCCCGAGACCCCGCTGCTCTGGGCGCTGCGCGAGGAGGTCGGCTTGACCGGCACCAAGTTCGGCTGCGGCATGGCGCTGTGCGGCGCGTGCACCGTGCACGTCGACGGTCATCCCAAGCGGTCGTGCGTGACCGCGTGCGGCGACGTCGGCGACCTGCCGATCACGACGATCGAGGGCCTGGCGAGCGACGCCGCGCTCCACCCGGTGCAGCAGGCGTGGATCGAGGAGAACGTGCCGCAGTGCGGCTACTGCCAGGCCGGGCAGATCATGACCACGGTCGCGCTGCTGCGCGCCAGGCCCGCGCCCAGCGACGCCGACATCGACGCCGCGCTCAGCGCGAACCTGTGCCGGTGCGGCACCTACCCGCGGATCCGGCGCGCCGTGCATCGCGCCGCCGCGCTGCTCGCGGGAGGCGGCAAGTGACCGAGCTGTCGCGCCGCGGGTTCCTGCACGGCGTGCTCGCCGGCGGTGGCGCGCTCGCCCTCGCCGCGTGCGGCGGTGGCGGCCAGGCGACGCGGATCCGCCACGCCGACCAGACCGGCGAGCTGACCGCGAACCTGTACATCACCGTGCGGCCCGACGGCCGGATCGCGCTGATCGTCAACAATGCCGAGATCGGCCAGGGCGTGTCGACCGGCTACGCGACGATGGTCGCCGAGGAGCTCGGCGCGCCGCTCGATCACATCGACGTCACGTATGCCGGCGCGGACAAGCGGATGCGCCGCATCGGCCTGCAGATCACCGGCGGCTCGACCTCGACGGCCGAGGCGTTCGGCGGGCTGCGCAAGGCGGCCGCGTCGGCGCGCGAGATGCTGATCGCCGCCGCGGCGGCGAGCTGGCGGGTCGCGCCGGAGCAGTGCCATGCCGCCGACGGCCACGTCCGGTGCGGCGAGCGCGCGCTGGCGTTCGCCGCGCTGACCCGCGACGCCGCGCGCCAAGATGTGCCGAGCGAGCCGCGGCTCAAGCCGGCCAAGGACTTCACGCTGATCGGCAAGGTCGATCGCCGGATCGACGCGCGCGGCAAGGTCGACGGCACGGCGGTGTTCGGCATCGACGTCCGGTTTCCGGACATGGTCAACGCCTACGCGATCCACGGCCCGAGCTTCGGCGCGAGGCCGACCGCGGTGCGGGTCGTGCGCGAGCACCCCGGCGTGCTCGGCGTGTACCGCTTCGACTGGGGCGTGGCGATCGTCGCCGACAAGTTCTGGCAGGCGCGCGCCGCGGCCGCCGACGTCGAGATCACGTGGGACGCCGGCGCGCTGCGCGGCCTCGACAGCGAGACGCTGACCGCGGCGATGCGCGTGCACGATGGCGAAGGCAAGGCCGAGCAGTCGCACGGCGACGCCGGCGCCGCGCTCGCCCACGCGGAGACGCGGGTCGGCGGGATCTACGAGGCGCCGTACCTCGCGCACGCGCCGCTCGAGCCGCAGAACGCCACCGCGCACGTCGTCGACGGCAAGGTCGAGCTGTGGGCGCCGACCCAGAGCCCGACCCTGGCGCAGGCGTTCATCGCCAGCGCGCTCGGCCTCGACATGGACGACGTCACCGTGCACGTCACGCTGTGCGGCGGCGGGTTCGGCCGCCGGGCGATCGCCGACGTCTGCGCCCAGGCCGCGCAGGTCGCCGCGCGCGTCGGCCGGCCGGTCAAGCTGACCTGGACCCGCGAGAGCGACATGACCCAGGCGTGGTACCGGCCGGTGTACGCCGTGCGGGTCGAGGGCGCGGTCGCCGGCGGCGCGGTCACCGGCGCGCGGATCCACTGCATCTCGCAGTCGATCGCGCTGTCGGGCAAGACCCTGTTCGGCGCCGCGCTGTCGGGCCTGCCTGGGCCGGTGCGGCGCCGGGTCACCGACGCCGCGCTCGCGATCTTCTCGACCAACTCGGTCGGCGACGTGTTCGCGACCGAGGGCCTCCGCAACACGCCGTACCAGCTGCCGAGCTTCGAGCTGCGCAGCGAGCCGGTCCAGAACGCGCTGCCGGTGGCGTTCTGGCGCTCGGTCGGCAACTCGGTCACCGGCTTCGTCATGGAGGGCCTGATCGACGAGCTCGCCGTCGCCGCGCGCCAGGACCCGTTCGCGCTGCGCCGCGCGCTGGTCCCGGCCGGATCGCGCCAGCGCCGGGTGCTCGACCGGCTGGAGCAGCTGTCCGGCTGGCGGACACCCGCGGCGCCGGGCATCGGCCGCGGCCTGGCGCGCCACCTCGCGTTCGACACCGAGGTCGGCCAGGTCGCC
>DASWOO010001299.1:0-3204 GCA_036404335.1 Kofleriaceae bacterium | reverse complement strand
GTCGACCGGTTCCTCGACGAGCTCGGCGTCGCGCTCGGCGTCGAGTGGAACCGGCAGATCGAGGCCGGCTACGCCGACCAGCTGATCATGAGCTGGGACCAGGTCCGCGCGCTCGCCCGGGCCGGCATGGACATCGAATCGCACGGCCGCCACCACCGCGTGCTGCAGACCCTCGACGACGAGGCGCTGGCCAGCGAGCTGACCGGCGCGCGCGCCGACCTCGAGGCCCAGCTCGGCCGCCCGGTGCGCGCGATGGCCTACCCGGTCGGCCGCCGGATCGGCGCCGAGCCGCGCATCCGCCGCGCGCTCGCCGACGCCGGCTACCGCATCGGCATGTCGAACCACAGCGGCGTCAACCGCTGGTGGCCGGCCGCGCTGCGCAACCTCGCGCCGATCGACCCGTTCGACGTCCGCCGCCTCGCCACCGATCGCACCATGTCCGACGCCATGTTCCTGACCCAGGTCGCCGTGCCGCGGCTCGCGTACCTGTCGGTCCACAATCGCTAGGCGCTAGGCGGGCACGTCCCACAAGCGGATGCGGTCGCCGAGCAGGCTGGCGCCGATGATCGACGCGTCGGGCGACCATGCGACGCGGTGTGCGAACCCGTCGATGGGGAATCGCGCGAGCTCGCGCGCGCCCTGCTGGTCCCATACGATGACCGCGGTCGAACCCGCGGCCGCGAGCCGGTCCCCACCGGGAGCCCAGCGCAGCGAATCGATCCCGCCGACGCCAGGGCGCAACCGCGCGACCTCGATCAGCGGGCCGCTCGCATCGATCAGCGGGACGCTATCATCCTCGATCGCGAGCGCGATCTGGTCCTTCGATGACCACGCCACCGCGCTGCCGCGCGCGCCGAGCTCGCGGCGGATCAGCTCGAGGCCATTCTCGGGGTTCCAGAGCCGCAAGGTCGAATCGTTGCTGACCGTGACCAGGCGGTCGCCGCGCGGTGACCAGTCGACCGATGTCACCCACGCCTCGTGACCTTCTCCGGTCATGATCGGCTGGTCACTTCCCAGGCGGTACACCGAGACCGTGTCGTCACCACCGGCGACCGCGACGCGTTCGCCATCGGGCGAAAATTGCACCTGCCAGATGCCTCGATGCCGCTGGTACCGGGCGATCACCGAGCCGCTCGTCGCATCCCACAGGCGAACGACGTCATCATCGCCACCGGTGGCCAGGATCCGGCCATCGGGTGAGCACGCGACGGTCTGCACGATGCCCTCGGGGCGCTCGGCGCCGACCCACACCTTGTTTCCCGTCGCGAGCTCGATGCAAAACACCGCGCCGTCGGCCTGGCCGACCACCAGCCGTTCACCGCCCGGCAGCATGGCAAGGCTACCGGCCGCATCAGCGCCCGTGCCGGCCAGCTCGTTGATCCGGGCAGCCCAGCGCTTAGGGCTGGTCATGGCGTGCTCCCGTCAGCAGGTTGTAGTGTGCGCCCTTCGGCGGGTGAGGCACCGCGGTCTTGCCTCGTGCGCTATTCACGACCGCGGCGATCTCCTCCTTCGATACGCCATACTTCATCTTGAATGCGTCCTTCCAGCACTGCATCAGATCCGCCGCGGTCAAGTACTTGTAGCCCGCCCAGTCCGCGTGGGGTTTGACGAAGTAGTGGCTCTCCGGAGAACCGGCGCCGCCCAGCGCCGCGACGGGCGCGAACCGCGCACCCTCGGCGGCGAGCCACGTCACCGCGTCCAGCCCGGCCCCGTTGTCTCCGACCTTGCCTTTGTCGGGTCCCATCCCGCCCATGCGGTGATCGAACGAATCGGAACCTTGGTCGTGGGTCGACGAGTACTTGAAGTCGGACTTGGTCGCTGCGGCGGTATCCTTGGTGGCGTTGAAATCCTGCTTGGTGGTGATCTCGCCGCCATACTCCTGTGCGCCGTTGTAGATCTTCTTGATGTAACCGCTGCCGCTGAAGGCAAACTGCGTGACGACCAGCCACGGCGGCTTGCCGAGATTGGTGGAGTCCTTGATCTCGACGGCGAGGACGAATGGATCGATCAAGCCTACGTCGGCGTGGTTCAGCAGGCCGCCCGGTGTCTTGGCCGCCGTGGCCATCGCCGACCAGTAGTCGAACTCGGGGTGCTCCGCAGCCCCGTTGGGCATGTCGAGCTCGGGTAGGGCCGTCTTGAAGAAGGCGACCTTGCCTGTACCCCACTTGGCCTTGTCGCGCGGAATGTTGTTCTGAAACGAGATCTTCTTGTCGGTGAACTGATGGCCCGCCATCGCGTTACCGATCGGCCGGATCAGCTCGTGGTACTTGGCGATCACCTTGGTGTAGTCCGGCGCGGCGATCTGCGCGGAGATCTTGAACTTGTGTCCGGTCTTGACCTTGGAGTCGAAGATCGCGTCGTTGCCGTCGGCGTGCGCGCCGGCCAGCTCGCTCTCCTTGACCGCCCGGCGCTGGACCGCCGCGCCGCCGCCGCCGCCCTTGTACTGGTCGAGCAGGCCCGCGGCGGACTTGCCGGCGACGACGGCGTCGGCGACCGCGTCGGCGTGTTGCTCGTGGGCGTCGCCCTCGGCGCCGACCCCGCCTTTGAGGTGGACGCCGGCGCGCTGCTGGACGACGTGGGCCGCCTCGTGGGCGGCGGTGTGCAGGTCGGGCGAGTTGCCGAACGCGATGTTGTTGCCGGTCGCGTAGGCCTCGGCGCCGATCGCCTTGCTGGCGTCGGCGGCCTGGCCACCGACGTGGGCCTTGACCCCGCTGATGTCGTGGTCGCCGAACGCCGCCTGGATCTTATCGCCGTGGGGCATCGCGCCGCCGGGGCCGCTGACGCCGGCCTGCGCGGCCTCGTGGACCTGGTCGTCGGGCAGGCCCTCGGTGCCGCTCGACTTGCGCTGGACGGCGGGGAACGTTCGCTCGATCAGCGACTGCTTGCCCGGTCCGGGCGCGGGCGCCGACGTCGCCTCCTTGCGCTGGACGACGTTCGTTGCACCCGAGGCGTGTTCCCGTTCGCTCCGCATCACCTCATCTTACGCCAACCTCGCCCTCGGGATCCCCTGCCGTGTTTCGGAGTAAACCACAGCGCGATCAGCTAGTTGCCGAGCTGGCGCTCGCTCCACCGCCGGGTGAGCCGGTCCCGCACCGCGTGGGCCCAGTAGTAGCTGACCGGCAGCACGAGCAAGGTCAGGAGCGCCGCCGAGATCGTGCCGCACACGACGACCATGGCGATCGGCCGCTGGGTCTCGCTGCCGAT
>DASWOO010001298.1:0-7713 GCA_036404335.1 Kofleriaceae bacterium | reverse complement strand
CAGCGCGCGGGCCAGGCGATCGCGGCCGGTCAGCTCGCCGCGCAGCGCGTCGTCGCGCCCGGGGACGGGCTGGCCGGCCCGGGCGATCGCCCGCGCCCGCTCGGCGGGGATCAGCTGATCGACGGCGTCGACCAGCCGGCCGACCAGCGCGCGCGGCAGCGCGGCCTCGACCACCGCGAGGGTCCGGGCGCGCTCGAGCCGGCCGCGGGCGTGGCGCCAGGCCACGGCCGCACGCGCGATCGCCGGCGACCGGCGCCGCGCGGCGACCAGCAGCAGCACGGTGTGCGCGATCTCGGCCAGCCGCTCGTCGAGCCGGCGCACGACCAGCGCGTCGCCCGGCCCGGTCAGCGCCGCGATCGCCCGGTGGGTGCGGTCGAGCGCGGCCAGCTCGGCGTCGACCAGCCGATCGATCGCCGCCGCGGTCACCGGCTGATCCGCGAGCAGCGCCGCCGCGCGGTCGCGCGCCCGCCGCCGGCCCCACGCCGCGGTCGCGATCAGCTCGCCGGTCGCCGCCGGCCCCAGCTGGGCCAGCGCGGCCTCGGCCGCGGCGCGGACGTCGTCGTCGGGCTCGCCCAGCGCGCGGGTGATCCGGCGCAGGTCGTCGGCGTCGACCGGGCCGCCGCCGGCGTGCGCCGCGTCGAGCAGCGCACCGAGCAGCGCGATCGCAGGCGCGTCGGCCTGGTCGCGGACCAGCTCGTGCAGCTCGGCGCGCAGCAGGGCGAGCTCGGCGCTGCGCTGCTCGCGGCTGGCCCGGATCCGCCGGGCGAGCCCGGCCAGGCCGGCCGCGCGGCGCGCCGAGGGCCGGCGCAGCGCGCGCACCAGCAGGCGCGCCACCGCGAGCCAGTCGTCGGCGCGGGCGAGCTCGACCGCCAGCTCGTCGACGATCTCGCCCACGGTCTCGGGATCGCGGGCGCCCAGCCCGTCGCGCAGCGCGCCGAGCACGTCGTCCAGCGCGGCGCCGCCGAGCCGCAGCCGCGCGACCTCGGCGACCAGGTCGTCGCCGGCAACGACCCCGGGCGCCACCCCGCCGGCCAGGCCGAGCGCGCGCAGCGCCAGCGGCCGGTCGCGCGGCCGGCGCGCCACCGCCGCCGCGATCGCCGGGCCCTGCGCGGGCGCCGGCGCGTCGAGCACCGCGATCAGCGCGCGCCACAGGCCGCCGCCGTGCGCCACCGCCGCCGCGACCAGCGGCGCCACGACGTCGGCGCCGGCCGGCAGCTGGCCCCGCCCGGCCAGCCGCGCCAGCAGCTCGCCCGCCTGCGCCGGCCGCGCGCCCGCGAGCTCGACGACCAGCGCCGCCACCGTCCGGGCGTCGACCGCGAGCTCGGTGTCGCCCGGGTCCTCGGCGACGTGCGCGACCGCCAGCGCCGGCAGCGCCCGCGCCATCCGCGCCGCGGCGACGAGCCACAGCGCCGCGAACCCGGCGGCGACCGCGTAGAACCCGAGCGGCGTCCCGGCGAGCCCCGCGGCGAGCAGGCCGCCGAGCACCGCGCCCGCCCGCTTGGCCGTCCCGTCGAGGAAGCCCGCGACCCGGCCGCGGATCGCGCCGGGCAACAAGGTCTGCGCCAGCCGCTCCGCCGGCGTCTCGACCCCGGCGTCGAGCACCCGCGCCGACACCTGCGTCGCGATCGCCATCGCGAGCACCGGCGCCGCCACCAGCCCGAGCGCCGCGGCGACCGCGAACGCCGGCGCCAGCACCAGCGCGCCGCCCGTGCCCAGCCGCGCGAGCAGCCGCGGCGCGACCGCGAGCTGGATGATCAGCGTGACCAGCTGGCCGGCGCCGCGCACCGCGCCGAGCAAGCTCGCGAGCTGCGCCGTCGAGCCCCGCCCGGCGACCGCCACGCCGAGCGCGAAGTACGCCAGCGACGCGAACACGCCGGCCGCGCCGACCACGATCGCCAGCTGCCGCGCCAGCGGGTGGCCGCGCACCGCCCGCGCGCCGTCGCGCCACGCGCGGCCGACCACGCCCCCGATCCGCGCCGGGGCCGCCACCCGGCGGGTCGCCGGCAGCCGCGCCGCCGCCACCGCCGCGAGCGCGAGCAGCCCCGCGCCGGCGAGCAGCACGCCGCGCGCGCCGATCGCGCCCGCGACCAGCGCGACCAGGCCCGCGCCGACCGCCGCGCCGATCCCGCCGATCGCCGCCAGCACCGGCAGCAGCCGCTGGCTCTTGCGCGCGTCGATCCGCTCGGCGATGACGATCCAGAACGCCAGGTCGGTCGCCGCCGCCAGCTGCTTGCCGCCGATCAGCGTGCCCACCGCCGCCGCCCGCGGCGCGACCAGGCTCAGCGCCGCCAGCCCGACCAGCGCCGCCGCCGAGCTCAGCGCCAGGCTCGCCAGCACCCGCCGGCGCTCCAGCCGATCGGCCAGCCCGCCGACCACCGCCAGCACCAGCGCGAGCAGCGCGTTCTACGCCGCGACCGCGCCGCCCAGCGGGCCCGCGCCGATCCGCGACAGGAACATCGCGTCGCCGGCCGCCGCCGCCATCGCCGCGCCGCCGCTGGCCAGCGCGAGCACCGTGCCGGCCGCGCCGAGCAGCGCGCGCTCGTCCTCGGCTAGCCGGCGGAGCTGCATGGCCGCCGGAGCATACGCTGCGTCGGGCCGCCGCTCGTGTCATCATCCCACGCGATGCGCCCCGGACCGCTGCTCGCAGGCCTGACCCTCGCCGCCGCCGGCCTGGCGATCGCGCAGACCGCCGCGACCCACCACGTGCTGCACGAGGACCTGCCGTCGCCCTTGGACCGGCCGTCGCCGCTGGTCGGCGGCAACGGCAGCAACAACCCCGCGGCGATCATCAGCGGCGACAAGCGCCTGCCCAAGCCGGTCGTCGACAAGCCCGCGGCCAGCAAGCCCCCCGACGGCGAGCCGGTGCTCGGCGGCGGCGGGTTCGCCGCCGATCGCCAGACCACGATGCGGCCCGACAGCAACACCGGGCCCGACAGCACGCTGCACTACGTCAGCGTGTTCAACCCCGACGTCCTGCCGTTCAAGCGGATGAGCGCGCTCGACGGCGTCGCCGACGACTACACGCTCAAGGTCGCGCACGCGGTGCTCGTCGAGCTGCCGGTGGTCGGCGCGACCAGCGCGATCGACAAGAACCGCGACCGGTTCTGGGGCTCGGTGCTGCTCAAGCTGACGCCTGGCGCGGACGTCGCGCTGCCCAGCGTCGCGCCCGACATGCGGATCCTGTCGTACGAGATCAACCCCAAGCTGGCCGTGCGGTTCGAGAAGGACGGCGCCGACAACTTCTTCATCCGGAGCGACGAGTCGAGCGCGTCGGGGACCTACCGCCTGGTGTTCCTCGCCGACGCCGACGCCGGCTACTTCGCGCCGGCGCTGCCGCAGGGTGGCCACTTCACGCCGCGGATGATCGCCGGCATGACCCCGCCCGAGCTGCGGCCGCAGCTGCCGGCGCCGGTCGCGCGCGCCGCGCGGCGCACCCTCGACAACCTGGCGATCGACGCGGAGATGGACCTCGGCGTGGCGTTCAACAAGCTCGTCGGTTACTTCCGCGGCTTCGAGGCCAAGCCGATGCCGCGGACCACCGGCGACATCTATCGCGACCTGTGCGACACCAAGGCCGGCGTGTGCCGCCACCGCGCGTTCGCGTTCATGATCACCGCCAACGCGCTCGGCATCCCGACCCGGTTCGTCGAGAACGAGGCCCACGCGTTCGTCGAGGTCTGGTTCCCGGGCCGCGGCTGGCAGCGCATCGATCTGGGCGGCGCCGCGCTGCAGATGGACGTCCAGGGCGCGGACAACAAGACCTTGCACCGGCCGCGCGCCGACGATCCGTTCGAGAAGCCGTCCGCGTACAAGCAGAACTACACCCAGCTGCAGGGCGACATCAAAGGCCTGACCCAGCAGCAGCTCGCCGACAAGCACAAGTCGCTCGACCAGTCGCCGGCCAGCGGCACGTTCGACCCGAGCGGCGGCAACGGCAACGGCTCGGGCGGCAACGGCAACGGCTCGGGCGGCCTGCCCCCGCCCGACCGGATCTCGCCTGACCAGAACCTGCCGGTCGTGACCCGCGATCCCAAGAAGCAGACCGTCAGCCTCGGGGTCACGCTCGCCGACGAGCACGCGTTCCGCGGCGACCAGATCCACGTCGAGGGCCGCGCCTCGGCCGGCGGCAAGCCGCTCGCCGATCACCCGGTCGACGTGTTCCTCTCCCCCGCCGGCCGCGGCGGCGCCAGCGCGATCCTGCTCGGCCGGGTCGCGACCGGCGCCGACGGCACGTTCCGCCACGAGTTCGCGATCCCGCCGACGACGGGCCTGGCGGCGTACGACATCTGGCTGTCGAGCCCCGAGGACGCCTACTACAACGCCGCGCTCAGCGAGCAGTGATCAGCCGAGCGTCAGCGGGAACGTCACGAGCGTCGGCGCGCCGCTCGCCGGGAACTGCAGGCGGCCGAGCACGCGCTGGGTGCAGGCGGGCAGGCCGTGGTCCTGCAGGTAGCGCGGCGCCTGGACCCGGCTCTTGCCCGGCCGGCCGCGGCCGTCGACGATCAGCTTGATCGTGATCGTCGCCTTGAGGTCGGTGCCGGTCGCGGCCTTGACGATGCAGTCCTTGATCCCGCCGGCCTGGTTGTTGATCACCCCGGCGATCTCGGCGTCGTCGAGCGAGCGGTTGGCCGCGCCGCCCGCCATGTCGAGGGTCTGCGGCGGCAGCGACACGTCGTCGCCGCGCCACTCGAGCACGCGGTCCGCGGACGTCAGGTTGACCTGGGTCGGCCCCAGGTCGACCTCCTCGGGGTCGCCGATCGTGGTCTCGGCGACCTCCGACGCGGCCGGCCGGTGCTTCTTCTTGGGCCTGGGCTTGCCCCCGCCGACCCCGGCGTCGCTCGCCACGACCACCACGGGCGGGTTCTCCGCGGTCTGCGTGGCGCCGTGATGCTCCCACGGCCGCACCAGCCCGAGATACATTCCCCCGGCCCCGACGGCCAAGCCGATGACGAGCCCGATCGAGCCACGCACGGCTAGCTTGTATCACGCGTCGCGCGACGCCGCGGTGCCGGCGACGGCCGGCGGCGCGATCACCGTCGCGGCGATCGCGGCGTATTTGCTGCTGCCGGCGCTCGTCCCCGCCGGCGGGGCGTTCCTGGTCGCCCAGGCCGCGCTCCTGGCCGTGCCGGTCGGCTGGCTCGTCGCGACCCGCCGGCCCCGGCCGTTCGCGGCGCTCGGCCTGCGCGGCGCCCGGCCCCGCTACTTCTTCGCCGGCGCCGCGGTCGGCGCGACGGCGTGGTACGTCAGCGCGGTCATCGTCGCCCGGCTGCCGCTGCCCGACGAGCACGCCCGGGTGCTCGAGGCGCTGGTCGAGCACCCGCCGCTCGCCCGCGCGCTGCTCGGCTTCGCCGTGGTCCCGGCGGTCTGCGAGGAGGTCCTGTTCCGCGGCGTGCTCGCCCGGTCGCTCGCGACGAGCACCGGCGTGCTCGTCGCCGCCGCGCTGTCCGGCGCGATCTTCTCGCTGTATCACGTCTCGATCGTCCAGGCGCTGCCGACCCTGGTGCTCGGCGTCGTGCTCGCGGTCATCGCGATCCGCGCCGGCTCGGTCGCGCCGACGATCCTGGCGCACGTGCTCAACAACGCCATCGTGATCCTGCTGTCGCGCCACGCCTGGCCGGCGCTCAACGCCTGGATCGCCCTCCACCCGGTCGCGTGCCTGGTCGGCTGCGTCATCGCCACGGCGATCGGGCTGGTCGTCGCGGCCCGCGGCGCCGCGTGAACGCGGCCAGGAAGTCCTCTGAGCCGGGATCTACGGACAGCTAAGCATCTGGAATAATTCACGGACGAGACTAATGCTTTCGTAATGCTCCAGACACGGCCCACGCCCATTGGATGCGTTGCTACACTTGCTACGTGCCAGATCCCAAGCGCGTCCTTTGGTACCTACGCAAGGTGCCATTGCTAGCAGACCTCGGGCCCGACGCGATCGCGCGGATGGCCGAGCGGGTGGAGCTGCGCGAAGCGCGCCGTCGCGACGTGGTCTACCTGCCCGGTGATCCTGGTAGGTCGCTGTTCTTCGTCCACGGTGGACGCATCAAGGTCAGCAAGGTCACGCGCGATGGCAAATCGCTGACCCTCGCCTATCACGGCCCGGCCGAGCTGTTCGGTGACAGCTGCCTGCTCGATGGAGGCCCGCGCACCGAGATGGCCGAGGCGGTGGAGAACGCGCTGCTCAGCGAGGTCGAGCGCAGCCACTTCGAGGAGCTGATGAACACCCACCCGGCGCTCGGCCTGGCGATGACCCGGTTGATGATCATCCGGCGCCGCGAGCTGGAGAACAAGGTCGAGGCGCTGGTGTTCCGCGACGTGTCGAGCAAGCTGGCCGAGCTGCTGGTCAAGCTCGCCGGCGAGAACGGCGTCGACGACGCGCGCGGCACGCTGATCGCCCTCAAGATCACGCACCAGGAGCTGGCGAACCTGATCGGCTCGACCCGCGAGACCGTGTCGCTGACCCTGTCGACGTTCAAGCGCAAGCGGCTGATCCAGACCGAGGGCCGCAAGGTCATCATCTCGGACTCCGAGGCGCTGCGCGCGCTGTACTGAGGCGCGCGCGACCTACATCTCGCGCCTGCGAAATCCCCTGGCACCGACGCGGACATCGCGTGTGGTCGAGCGGCGAATACTCTGTACTAAGGCGACGATGGTGGACACGGTGAGCTCGACCGGCTACGCGCGGGTCGCGGCGCCGCCGGTGCCCGCCCGGCTGGTCGGCGTCGCCGGTCCGGTCGCCGGACAGACGTTCGCGCTGAAGGCCGAGACCCGGATCGGCCGCAGCATCGCCAACGACGTCGTGATCCCGAGCGCGCTGCTCAGCCGCGGCCACGCCCGGATCATCTATGCCGTCGACTGCTGGATGCTGCAGGACCTCGGCAGCACGAGCGGCAGCTGCGTCAACGGCAAGCAGGCGCGATCGGTCGAGCTCGCCGAGGGCAACATCGTGCGCCTGGGCGACGCGGAGCTGCGGTTCGAGCGGGTGCCGCCCGGCCACAACTAGCCGCGGGCGCCGGGCCGCGCTAAGCCTGGGTCATGCGGAGTGTCGGGCTCGCCGTGGCCCTGGTGATCGGCTGCGGCGGTGGCCCTGTGGCTGCGCCGGCCGCGCCCGTCCGTGCGCCGGCCGCCGCGGTGATCGCGCCCGGCAGCGAGCCGATCGGCCTGGTGCCCGGCGAGACCATGGCGTTCGAGGTCAAGATCGCCGGCCTCGCCGCCGGCGAGGCCCAGCTCGCGGTCGGCGAGCTCGGCGAGTTTCAGGGCCACCGCGCCGTCGTCGTCAAGTCGCGGGCCGAGACCGTCGGCGTGGTCGCGATCGCCAGGCACATCATCGACGAGGCGACCACGGTGATCGACTTCGACTCGGGCCGGCCGCTGACGCTCGACACCGTGTTCGAGCAGAACGACGAGCGCGCGACCGCCAGCGCGACGTTCACCGGCAACGTCGCCGAGATCACCTATCACCCCGCCGGCGGCAAGCCAGCGCGGACCCAGAAGGTCGACTTCGGCACCACCGTGCTCGACGCCCACGCCGCGATGGCGCAGCTGCGCGGCTGGCGGCCGACCCGCGGCGCGCGGCGCACCGTGTTCGTGGTCAGCGGCCGGCGGCCGTGGCGGATCGACGTCACCGCGGTCGGCGTCGTCGCTGAGCCACACCGAGAACGTGCGCGCCGGCCTCGGCGTCGCCGGCGACAGGTCGTGCTGGGTGTGATAGGCCTCGCCGGT
>DASWOO010001297.1:0-3751 GCA_036404335.1 Kofleriaceae bacterium | reverse complement strand
GATTGTCGACGATCTGGCCCAGCCGGGTCGCGTCTGCCTCGAGCTGGAACCGGGGCGGCGGCGCGAACATCACCTCGACCTGGCGGTCGCTCGCGTACCGGACCAGCGACGCGATGCAGGCCGTGACGATGTCCACGACGTCGACCGAGCTGGGGCGCAGCGCGATCTTGCCCGAGGTGACGCGCGCGACGTCGAGCAGGTCGTCGACCAGCCGGGCGAGGTGCTTGCTCTGGCGGCGCACGACCTCCATCCGCGACGCGAGCTGGTCGGGCGTGGCCGGCGTGGCGCCGACCTCGCTGGCGAGCAGGATCGCGCCGAGCGGGTTGCGTAGCTCGTGGCCCAGCATCGCGAGGAACTGATCGCGCTGCTCGATCGCGGCGCGCGCCTCGTACTGCCGGATCCTTGCGCGCAGCGCGGAGCGGAGCATCGTGACCAGCGCGTTGACCATGATCGGGCGATCGATCACGAACACCTTGCCGAGCCACGCGAGCACGCTGGTGTCGGGTAGCGGGCCCGCGGTCAAGATCACGAACGGAAAGTCCGACCACGCGGGCTGGGCCGCGAGCACGGCCTCGAGCTTCGCGCGCGATCCCGCGAGCGACTCGATGGTGATCACCGCGCAGGCGGCGCCGCAGCCGAGCTCGTCGCCCAGCTCGTCGAGCGAGCCGCAGATCATGCAGCCAAACCCCCGGGCCTCGAGCAGGCGACACGTCACCGCCGCGTCGCGACCGGTCCGGGCGAGCACGAGCACGCGCTGCTCCAGCGCCGGGTCAGTCACGGGCGCAGCTTCGCTTCGTCCCCGACGAAGGTCGGCACGCCGGTGAGCACCCCGTGGAACTCGGACAGCGGCTCGCCGACCGTCAGCCCGGCATCCGACAGCGACAGCTCGCGGATCGTGTCCTCGTGGAGGCCGCTGCGCTTCTTCACCACCGAGATCGCCTTGCGGATCCGGCCCGAGGACTCGAAGTGACGCAGCAGCAGCACGGTGTCGGCGATGTAGCTGATGTCGACCGGCGCGGACATCTGCGCTCCGAACATGCCGTTCTGCGCCATGATCAGGATCGTCGTGACCCCGCTCGCCGCCAGATATGACAGCAGCTCGTGCAGCTGCATGTAGAGGTGGCGATCCTCGGGCATCGAGTTGAGCATGCCGTTGACGCTATCGACGACGACCATCCGCACACCCGCGGCGACGCGGGCACGGATCAGCGCGATCAGCTCGCCCGGCCCCATCTCCGCCGGATCGATCTGGCGGATCTCGATCTGCCGCGCCTCGACGTGCCGCGACATGTCGAACCCCAGCGCGTCCGCGCGTGCGATGAGCAGGCCGCGGATCTCGTCGAACCCCAGGATCAGGGCGCGGTCGCCGCGCGCCGCGGCCGCGGTCGCGTATTGCGCGGCGAGCGACGACTTGCCGGTGCCGGCGGGGCCGAGGATCAAGAGGTTCGTGCCGCGGTGCAGCCCGCCGCCGAGCAGGGCGTCGAGCTCGGCGAGCCCGCTCGACAGCACGCTCGGGACAAACGCGCTCTGGTGCTCGGCGGCGACCAGCCGCGGATAGACCTGGAGCCCGCCGGTCACGATCTTGTAGTCGTGATAGCCGGTGCGGAAGTCGACGCCGCGCAGCTTGCGCACCCGGATCCGCCGCCGGTCGCTGCCGATCACCGGCGCGTGCTGCTCGAGCGAGACCACGCCGTGCGCGAGGCTGTGGACCTGCAGGTCGGTGACCTCGGCCGTGCGGTCGTCGAGCAACAGCACGGTGCATTGCTTGCCCGCGAAGTACTGCTTGAGGGTCAGCACCTCGCGGCGATAGCGCAGCGCGCTCTGGGCCAGCAGCCGCAGCTCGGATAGCGAGTCGAACACGACGCGCGACGGCACGACCTGCTCGATCCGATCCAGCAGCGTCCGGGTGATCGCGTCGAGCTGGACCTCGGACGGATGAAACACCGTGGTCTCCGCGTCGAGCCGCATCTGCTGCTCGAGCGCCGACAGCTCGAACAGCTCGATCCCGTCGAGCGACCAGCCATGCGACGCGGAGACCGCCTCGATGTCGCGCGCGGTCTCCGACAGGGTCACGTACAGCGTGCGCTCGCCCGCCTCGCGGCCGGCGATCAGGAACTGTATCGCCAGCGTGGTCTTGCCAACGCCCGGATCGCCCTCGACCAGGTAGATGTGCGAGCGGGGGAAGCCCCCGGCCAGGATGCTGTCCAGGCCTTCGATGCCGCTCGGAGCCGGAGACGTTCGGGTCACTGCGCGGAGTGTAGCTTGGGATCACCCTCGTCGGCGAAGTAATCAGACGGTTTGGTGGCGTCGATGCCGTCGGGAATCTGGGCGGATCGAGCGATCAGCGTGACCCCGATGGTGACGAGCAGGTTGACGACCAGCGCGAGGAACCCGGCGTAGATCGGCATGTCGAACGGAATTCCGATCCTCGACAGCACGAACGCCGAGCTGCCGAAGTGAGCGTGGTTGTTCGCCGGGTTGGGCGTCAGGTACAGCATGACCAGGCCGGCGGTTAGCCCCAGCGCCCAGCCGACGATCAAGCCGACGCGATGGAACCAGCGGGTGAACAGGCCGAGCGCGACCGACGGCAGGGTCTGCAGGATCAGCACGCCGCCGATCAGCTGCAGGTCGATCGAGAACTGGGGATCGATCAGCACGATGACCAGCAGCGCGCCGACCTTGACGATCAGCGAGATCAGCTTGGACATCCGCGCCTGATCGGCGGCCGAGGCCTGGGGCGAGAGGTACTCGACGTAGATGTTGCGGGTGAACAGGTTGGCGGCGGCGATCGACATGATCGCGGCCGGGACCAGCGCGCCGATGCCGATCGCGGCGAACGCGACGCCGGCGAACCACGCCGGGAACATCTTGTGGAACAGCACCGGGACGATCGTGTTGTTGTCCGGCTTGCCGTCGATGATCATCGGCCCGACTCCGCGCGAGGCGGCGGCGATCGCCATGAACCCGAGCAGGGCGATCAGGCCCAGCAGCAGCGAGTACGCCGGCAGCCCGGCCATGTTGCGCTTGATGACGTCGCGGTTCTTGCTCGCCAGGATGCCGGTCACCGAGTGCGGATAGAGGAACAAGGCCAGGGCCGAGCCGAACGCGAGCGTGACGTACTGCAGCTGGTTGGCCGCGGGGAGCAGCAGGCTGCCCTTCTTGGCCGCGGCGTACTTGGCGCTCGCCGCGTCGAAGATCGAGGTCCAGCCGCCGAGCTCGTGCGGGATGTACAGCACGGCGACGATGATCACGAGGTAGATCAGCGCGTCCTTGACGAACGCGATCAGCGCGGGGGCGCGCAGGCCGGCCTGGTAGGTGTACGCGGCGAGGATCGCGAACGCGATGATCAGCGGCAGGTGGCGAGCCATGAAGCTGTCGCCGGTCAGGCCGATCGCCTTGAGCACGACCTCGATGCCAACCAGCTGGAGCGCGATGTACGGCATGGTCGCGACAATGCCGGTGATCGCGATCAGCAGCGCCAGGGTCGGCGAGCCGAACCGCGCGCGGACGAAGTCGGCCGGGGTGACGAAGCCGTGGCGGTGCGACACCGACCACAGCCGGATCAGCACGAGGAACACGATCGGATACGTCACCACGGTGTACGGCAGGGCGAAGAACCCGCCGGCGCCGGTCGCGTACATCAGCGCGGGCACCGCGACGAAGGTGTACGCGGTGTACAGGTCACCGCCGATCAAGAACCAGGTGACCCACGCGCCGAAGTTGCGGCCGCCGAGCGCCCACTCGTCGAGGT
>DASWOO010001296.1:0-1568 GCA_036404335.1 Kofleriaceae bacterium | reverse complement strand
CCGCGCCGCTCGCCTCGCACTTGGCGACGTGGCCATCGCGCGCGTAGCGCTGGCCGCGCTCAAACACCGCGCCGCCCGCGAACGAGCGCAGCGCGCGCTCGGTGAGGACCTCATCCAGCCGCTTGGTCACGCGCGCCGCAGCGTAGCATTTCGCTGGCACCCCGGGCGGCGCTACTGCCCGCTCGGACAGGTCGCCGTCAGCACCTCGAGCGCCGCGCTCATCACGACGACATCGGGCAGGCCATCGTGATCGACGTCGGCGACCATCGGGCTGGTCGGGCCCGGGCCGGTCTTGTAGTCGACGCGCGGGCCGAACGTGCGAGCCGGCCGTCGCCGGTCAGCTCCGCCGGTGCAGCTCGCCCAGCGCGATCCCGGCGGGGGCGTCGCGGTGGTCGCCGAACGTGCCGTCGCCGTTGCCGAGCAGCACGCTGACCGTCTCGTCACCGCCGTTGGCGCTCGTCAGGTCGGGCGATCCCGTCGCCATTGAAATCGCCGAAATCGACGCTGAACGGCCCGGGCCCGGTCGCGAACGTCCGCGGCGGCTGGAACGTGCCGTCGCCGTTGCCGAGCACGACCGTGAGCGTGCTCGCCGCGCCCGTGGTCGCGAGGTCGAGCCGGCCATCGCCGTTGGCGTCGAACGCGACCGGCCGGGCCGGGAACCCCGATACCGCGACATCGGGCTTGCGCACGAACGTGCCATCGCCCCGGCCGAGCCAGATCCGCAGCGCCGGCGGCGACGGCGCGCTCGCGATCAGATCGAGCACGCCGTCGCCATCGAGGTCCGCGACCACCGTCGTCCCGGTCCCGCCGGCCTGATCGATCACCGGCTGCGAGGGATAGCCCGGCCGCGCGCACGGCAGCCCGCTGGGCGCATCACCCGACGCATCTGCCGACACATCCGGCGGCGCATCTGGCATGCCGCCATCGGCCCCAGGCGCATCTCCCGTACCGGCATCCGGCACCGCGTGCGCGCCCGAGCCACAGCCGCCGACGATCACCGCGATCGCGCACCACGAGCACCGCATACGACCTCCGCGCCCGAGGATAGCAGACCGCTACCAGACCTTCACGCGGTCCGCCGGGGCGAGGTAGAGCGCCTGGCCGGGCTGGACCTGGAACGCGTCGTACCAGCCGTCCAGGTTGCGCACGGTCTGCGCGCGAAACTCCGACGGCGCGTGGCCGTTGGTCAGGACCTGCCGGCGCGTCACCTGCTCGCGCGCCTTACGCCGCCAGCTCTGCGCGAAGCTCAGGAAGAACTGCTGATCGCCGGTCAGCCCGCCGATGGTCGGCGCCTGCTTGCCGCCGAACGAGATCCGATAGGCGTCGAACGCCGCGGACAGCCCGGCGACGTCGGCGATGTTCTCGCTGACGGTCAGCGCGCCGTTGACCGCGAGGTCGGGGAACGGCTTGTAGCCATCGTACTGCTTGATCAGCTGCTGGCTCGACGCCTTGAAGTGCGCGAAGTCCTCCGGCGTCCACCAGTTCTCGAGCTTGCCGGTCGCGTCGAACAGCGCGCCCTGGTCGTCGAAGCTGTGGCTGATCTCGTGGCCGATCACCGCGCCGGTCGC
>DASWOO010001295.1:0-1611 GCA_036404335.1 Kofleriaceae bacterium | reverse complement strand
CCTTCGACAGGTGGACGAACAGCAGCACGAACATGCCCGCGATGCCGGCGAGCAGGATGCCGACGAGCGCCTTGGTGCCGTTCGGCGACGGCGGCGGATCGGACGAGTACCTCGGGGTCGGCGCGGGGGCTTGATCAGGGGTCATCGAAACCTCAGAAGAGACGGTTCCAGGTCATCGGGGGGCACGAAGCCCAGGAGCTCGATGCAGGTGGCGGTGACATTCGCGATCCCGGCGTTGGTCGCCCGGGCAGGGTCGACCTCGTAGCGATCGGACCTGGCCGGATCGTGGATCAGGAAGGGCACGGCATTGAGAGTATGGCTGGTCTTTACCACGGGCTGGCCCGTCTTCTTATCGCGGAGCACCGCGCCGGCCTTGTCGCGCTGGAACATATCGTCGGCGTTGCCGTGGTCTGCCGTAACCACCAGGATTCCCTGAAGCTCTTCGACGGCCTTGGCCAGCCGCGCGAGCTGCAGATCCACCGTCTCGACCGCGATCACGGTCGCGTCGAATGACCCGGTATGCCCCACCATGTCGCCGTTGGCATAGTTGACGCGGGCGAACCGGTGCTTGCCGGTGCGCAGCTCCTGGACGAGCCTGTCGGTGATCTCGGCGGCCTTCATCCACGGCCGCTGCTCGAACGGCACGTGATCCGACTTGATCTCGAGGTAGGTCTCGGTGCCCTGGTCGAACATGCCGCTGCGGTTGCCGTTCCAGAAGTAGGTGACGTGGCCGTACTTCTGGGTCTCGGAGATCGCCAGCTGCGAGATGTGCGCGCCGGCGAGCAGCTCGCCCATCGGCCGCTCGATCTCGGGCGGCGACACCAGGAAGCGCGCCGGGATGTGCGCGTCGCCGTCGTACTCCATCATGCCGGCGTACAGCACGTCGGGGGTGCGCACCCGGTCGAACTTGTCGAACACCTTGTCGTCGAACGCGCGCGAGATCTCGATCCCGCGGTCGCCGCGGAAGTTGAAGAACACGACCGCGTCGCCGTCCTGCATCGGCGCCGGCGGGTTGACCACGAACGCCGGCAGGTCCTGATCGATCACGCCGGGCCGGGCATCGCGGCCGGCGCCGATCGCGGCGGTCGCCGAGTCGAACGCCGGCGCGTCGGCGAGCACGTGGGCGTGCCAGCCGCGCTCGACCATGTCCCAGTCTGCCTCGTAGCGGTCCATCGTGATCTGCATGCGCCCGCCGCCCGAGACGATCCGGGCATCGACCCCGGCGCCGTTGCGCAGGTTGGCGAGATACCGCTCGAGCCGGTCGATGTATTCCAGCGCGCTGGTCGGCGACACGTCGCGGCCGTCGAGCAGGGCGTGGACGTAGAGCTTCTTGCAGCCGGCCGTGGCGGCGCGGTCGAGCAGCGCCTCGAGGTGCGCGATGTGGGAGTGGACGTTGCCGTCGGACAGGAGGCCCAGGAAGTGGACGGCGCCGCCCCGGGCGCCGCGCGCCACGACGTCGCGCCAGACCTGGCCGTTGAACAGCGCGCCCGAGGCGAGGGCGCGGCCGACGAGCACCGCGCCCTGGGCGTAGACCTTGCCGGCGCCGAGCGCGTTGTGGCCGACCTCGCTGTTGCCCATGTCGTCGTTGCTGGGCAGGCCGACCGCCTTGCC
>DASWOO010001294.1:0-3204 GCA_036404335.1 Kofleriaceae bacterium | reverse complement strand
GCCTGCGCGAACTCCTCGAGCTTGCCCGCGATCGCCAGGAGCGGCGCGAGCGCGCCGGTCACGTACTGGGTGACCGCGAGCAGCGTGCCGGGGCTCATCGTGCCGCCGAGCACGAGCTTGACGCCCAGGTACGTCGCGCCGATCCGGATCGACTCCTCGATCAGGTTGAACGCGAGCTGGGCCCAGGTCTGCAGCCGGACCAGCCGGCGCTCGACCCCGAGCTTGCTGACCAGCGTCTGCTCCCAGCGCTTCTGCGCCGCCGCGCCGCCGCCGAGCGCCTTGATCGTCGCGACCTGCTCGACCTGCTCGGTGGTCTGGCTCTGCATCCGCGAGTTCTCCTCGAACATCTCGACGTAGCCCTCGCGGTACGGCTTGCGGGTCGAGAGCACGATCAGGTAGCTGGCCGGCACGCCCGCCGCCACGATCAGGCCGAGCTTCCAGCTGTAGTAGACGACGAGCAGCAGGTAGACGATGCCCTTGGCGATCTGCAGGGTCAGCTGGATGACGTCGGTCGAGATCGACGTGCGGATCCGGTTGAGCTCGTTGAGCCGCTCGAGCGCCGCGCCGACCCGGTCGTCGCCGTGGGCCTCGAGCGCGATGCCCAGGGTGTGGCGCAGGCTGAGCGACGATAACCGGTGCTCGATCAGGCCGCCCAGGTACGCCAGCGCGAGCTCGCGGAACCCCGACAGCAGGAACGTCGAGAAGTGGACGAGGACCAGGCCGATCGCGACGACGACCAGGAGGCTGTTATCGCCGTACGCGATCACCTGGTCGACGACCAGCCCGCTGAGCCGGGGCCCGACCACCGACAGCGCGAGCACGCCGAGCGAGACCAGGACCGCCGCGGTCATCGCGCCGCGGACATCGCCGAACAGCCTGAAATATGCCCCGCGCTTGCCGGAGGTCGACGGCGCCGGCTTGCCGTCGGCCGGCTTGGCGTCGGCCACGACCTCGGCGGCCGGCGCGAGATCGCGCATGAACGACCGCACGTCGCTGAACGACAGCGCCGCGCCCGACCAGCCGGGCTCGAGCTCGGCCATCGCCAGCTCGCACAGGCCGTTCGCCGGCGAGAACACGCGGATGCTGTGGCGCAGCACCTGGTGGACGACCACGTAGTGCTGGCCGATCATCAGCAGGAACGGCGCGCGCAGCTCGCGCATCCGGGCCGGGCTGGCGAGCCGCGCGGCGTGGGTCATCAGCCCCTGGCGCTCGGCGATCTGCGCCAGCTCGAGCAGGCTGGGCGGCGACCGGCGCTGGAGCGCGCGCCGGATGCTCGCGAACGCCATCGTGCGATCGTAGTATTGCAGGATCGACGCGAGCGCGGCCGCGCCGCTGTCCTCGACCAGCGCGCTGCGCACGCCCTCGAGCCGCCGCGCGCGCCCCGCCGGCGGCCGCCAGGTCACGCCGCGCGGCAGCTCGACGCCGGTCGCCGGCTTGACCGCCGCCCGCTCCGCGGTGTGGAGCACGGCCTCGACGTGGACCTCGTCCTCGTCGTCATCGTCGTCGGCGCCATCGGGCGACGGCGCGACCGCCAGCATCTGGTCGGTGAACGCCTGGCCGGACTCGATGAACGCGCGGCGGACCCGGCGCTGGACCTCGGGGTGCTCGAGGCGCAGCACCCGGGCGAGGTCCTCGTCGGACGCGCACAGCGCGCGCAGCCGGTTGGCCTCGATCAGCAAGAGCCGCGTGGTCTCCCGCGCGCGCAGCTGCAGCGGCATCGCCCGGCGCAGCGCCGCCCCCGCGCCGTAGAACTCGCCGGGCTCGAGCGTGGTCAGCTCGAGCAGCTCGCCGCCGTCGTCGCGCAGCAGCTCGAGCGCGCCGGTGTCGACCAGCACCCACGGCGGCTCGCCCTGCTCGCCGAGCAGGCCGCCGGGCGCGACCGTGCGGTCCTCGAGCATGCTGAGCAGCCGCTGGATCTTGCGCGGGTGGAGCCCGGCGCGCCGCAGCACGCCGACCGCCGCGCGCACCGTGCGCAGCCCGGCGATCCGGTAGAGATACCGGGCGTAGCTCGGCGCGCCGCGCAGCACCTCGCGGAACGTGTTGGCGTCGACCTCGATCACGTGCACCTCGGCGTCGGCGAACGCCGAGTAGCTCCACAGCCCGCCGGCGAGCATCTCGCCCAGGTTCAGCGCCCGCCGCGCGCGCAGCTCGTAGGTCGTCGAGTCGGTCGGCGTCCGGGTGACCAGGCGCAGCGGACCGTCGATCGGGATGATCAGCTTGTCGGCGGGCTGGCCCTGCAGGACCACCACGCCGCCGCGCTCGATCTTGCGCACCGACGCCGCGGCCTTGACCTGCTCGGCCACCTGCTTGGGCATCGCCGCCAGCAGCGAGTCCTCGGCCAGCCGATGAAGCGCTTGGTTCAGCTGCACGGGCTACAGGTAGTCCTTGAGGCTGAAGATCTCGCGGATCGCCAGGTCGAGCAGCGTGCGCTTGCGGATCCGGACCTGCGCCTGGAGCGTCATGCCGAGCAGCACCGGCTTGGGCTCGCGGCCGCCGGTGACCGTGGTGCGATCGAGCGACAGCTTGATCACGTAGCTCGACTGGGTGCCCTGCTGGTTGACCGTCGCGTCCGGCGGGATCTCGGCGATGTGCGCCGGCAGGCTGCCGTAGTCCTGGTAGTGCAGCGCGTCGAGGTGGATGTCGACCGGCATGCCGACCTTGAGCTCGGCGATGTCCTTGTTGGCGATGTTGACCTCGGCGATCAGGCTGCCGCCGTCGGGGATGATCTCGAGGAGCGTCGTGGTCTGCGAGACCAGCTCGTTGGTGCCGCTGACCGCGAGCTTGTGCGCGATGCCGTCGGCGGGCGCGAGGACGTGCTGGCTGCGGATGTGGACCTCGAGCTGCTGCTCGAACGACCGGACCTGGACCTCGAGCGCGCCGCGCGCCGAGCTGACCTGCTGGACCGCCTGCTCGCGCCGGCTGCGGATCGACACGCTCTTCTGCATCGCGAGCTTCTCGAGATCGGCCAGCTCGTTGGCCAGCTCGGCCGACAGGTGCTGCGACTTGATGCTCGCGATCTTGGCCCGGGCCGCGCCGGCCTCGGCCTGATCCGCCGCCGACAGCGCCGGGACATCGGCCACGCCGCGCAGCGCCTGGTACAGCGCGTTGATCGCCTCGGCGAGCGACGACCGGTCGCGGACCATCGGCGCGATGTTGAGGTGCATCGGCTGCTGGGCGAGCACGCCGGCCTTGGTCAGCGCGCCG
>DASWOO010001293.1:0-2421 GCA_036404335.1 Kofleriaceae bacterium | reverse complement strand
AAGATCGTGCACGACGAGCACTCGTCGAACACGTTCATCATCAAGAACGCGCTGACCGCGGCCGACGTCCAGCCGTTCATGCGGCACGGCACCGTGCTCGACAACCAGAAGGCGCTGACCGTGCGCTCGGCGTTCCTGCAGAACCGCGACTACATGGACGTGTTCTATCGCGAGGGCTACACCGTGATGGAGATGGAGGCCGGGCCGTACCTGTCGGCGGCGTACGAGATCGCCGAGCCCAAGCGCCACCCCAAGGACGAGATCGTGACGCTGGTCGATCAGCTGCCGTTCGAGCTCGGCGTCATCCACTACGCGTCGGATACGCCGTACTCGCGGCGCCAGAGCCTGTTGTCGAAGAGCATGTCGTACTTCGGCATGGAGAGCACCTACGGCGCGACCGCGGCGATCATGCTGCGGATCTTCAAGAACGAGCTGGCGAGACTGCCGTGACCACCGTCGTGATCGGCGCCGGCGTATCCGGCCTGGGCTTCGCCAACTGGTGGCGCGAGCGCAACCCGGATGCGCCGGTGTTCGTGCTGGAGGCCGGATCGGAGCCCGGCGGCTACTGCCGGACGGTGGTGCACCACGGCTTCGTGTGGGACTACTCCGGCCACTTCTTCCACTTCAAGCAGCCCGAGATCGAGGCGTGGCTGCGGGCGCGGATGCCGGGCGAGGTCCACACCGTCGAGCGGCGGGCGGTGATCCGCTACGCCGGGCGCGACATCGATTACCCGTTCCAGACCCACATCCACCAGCTGCCGCACGACGAGTTCCTCGAGTGCCTGACCGAGCTGTACTTCCGGCCTACCGAGACCGTGCCGGCGTCGTTCGGCGACATGCTGTACCACCGGCTCGGCCGGGGCATCACCGACAAGTTCCTGCGGCCGTACAACCAGAAGCTGTACGCCACCGAGCTCGATCAGCTCGACGTCGACGCGATGGGCCGGTTCTTTCCGCACGCGGAGGTCGCCGATATCATCGGCAACATGCGGCCGGGGGCGCGCGGCGGCGCCGGCTACAACGCGACGTTCACGTACCCGGCCGGCGGCGCGATGCAGTTCATCCACGCGCTGCTCGTCGACCTGCCGGTCAACAGCGTCGCGTGCGACGAGCCGGTCACGGCGATCGACGTGACCACCCGGACGGTGATCACGCCGCGCCGGCAGATCGCGTACGACCGGGTCGTGTCGTCGGCGCCGCTGCCCGTGCTGGCCCGGTTGACCGGGATCGAGCACGACGCCTCGGTGTTCTCGTCGAACAAGGTCCTGGTGTTCAACCTGGGCTTCGATCGCAAGGGCCCGCGCGGCGTCCACTGGATGTACTTCCCCGATCCGGAGATCGTGTTCTACCGGGTCGGCTGGTACGACAACATCCTGCCGCCGGCGCCGGGCGCCGCCGAGCGGATGAGCCTGTACGTCGAGATCGGCATGGCGTCGGGCGCGGACTGCGACGCGGCGGCGGTCGACGCGCTGCGCGAGCGCGTGCTGGCCGATCTGCGGCGCGAGGGCATCGTGACCGACCACGCGCTGGTCGCGCACCACAGCGTCGTGCTCGACCCGGCCTACGTCCACATCACCCAGGCCTCGCTCGCCGAGACCGCCCGGCTCAAGGACGCGCTCGCCGACTACGACATCCACAGCGTCGGCCGCTACGGCGGCTGGACCTACTGCTCGATCGAGGACAACCTGGTCGAGACCCTCGCGCTGGCGACCCGGCTGTCCGGCGGGTAGGGTGGGACGCATGAGCTTCGCACGCACCGCGTACGTCGACGGCCGCTGGGTCGACCAGGTCGAGCACTTCGATGTCCGAGATCCGTACAATGACTCGCTGATCGCCGAGGTCACGGACTGCGACGACGCGCTGGTCGACGACGCGATCGACGCCGCGGCCCGCGCGTTCCCCGGCTGGCGCGCCAAGCCGGGCCCCGAGCGCGGCAAGCTGCTGCGCCAGGTCGCCGATCGGATGCTGGCCGACGAGGCCCGGCTCGCGGAGATCTGCACGCTCGAGAACGGCAAGCTGCTCGCGGAGTCGGCGGGCGAGGTCGCGTACGCGGCGAGCTTCCTCAGCTGGTTCGCCGGCGAGGCCGAGCGGATCTACGGCGAGACCATCCCGTCGAGCCAGCCGGGGCAGCGGATCACCGTGGTGCGCGAGCCGGTCGGGCCGTGCGCGCTGATCACGCCGTGGAACTTCCCGTACGCGATGCTGACCCGCAAGCTCGGGCCGGCGCTGGCGGTGGGGTGCACCGTCGTCGCCAAGCCGGCCGAGCAGACCCCGCTGTCGGCGCTCGCGCTCGCCGAGATCTGCCACGCGGTCGGCATCCCGGCCGGCGTCGTCAACATCGTGCCGGCCCGCGACGGCGCCCGGGTCGGCGCGCGGTTCACCGGCGCGCGCAAGATCCGCAAGCTCAGCTTCACCGGCTCG
>DASWOO010001292.1:0-4967 GCA_036404335.1 Kofleriaceae bacterium | reverse complement strand
CTCGACCGGCTGCCGGAGTTCCCCAGCCGGCCGGGGTTCCACCCCGAGGTCCAGGGCGGGACGATCCTCCTGGCCGAGTCGCTCGACGACGTCGAGCACGCGTTCCAGGACGCTGTCGCCGGCCAGCCGGCGCGGCAGCCGTTCGCCGACGTCTGCATCCCGAGCGTGTTCGACCCGACCCTCGCGCCGCCGGGCAAGCACGTGATGTCGATGTTCACCCAGTGGGTGCCGCACGCGTACGCCGACGCGCCGCACCACGCCGAGCTCGAAGCGTACGCCGACCGGCTGGTCGCGCGGATGGAGGCGGTCGCGCCCGGGTTCACGTCGTCGATCCTGCACCGCCAGGTGATCGGCCCGCACGAGATGCAGTCGACCTACGGCCTGGTCGGCGGCAACATCTTCCACGGCGAGCTGTCGGCCAACCAGCTGTTCCACATGCGGCCGGCGCCGGGCTACGCCGACTTCACGACGCCGATCCGCGGGCTGTACCAGGCGTCGTCGGCGACGCACGGCGGCGGCGGGGTCACCGGGATCCCGGCGCTGCAGGCGGTGAAGCGAGTGCTGCGGGACTCGTGAGCGCGGGCGCCAGGCATGCCACGACCGCCGGGTCGCGCAGCAGCACCTGATCGTGCTCGGTCGCGTCGTAGCCGCGGACCCGGGGCTCGAGGCCGCGGACGTCGGCGCAGCGATGATCGCGGGCGGCGTCGCGCGCCTGGTCGCTGAGGATCCGGGCCCAGCGCTGGTTGCGCTGCAGCTCGGTCTCTTCGCCTGCCGGGTCGGTCAGCTCGCCGGTGGCGTAGATGCCCATACCGACGCCCATGCCGATCGAGAACCCGACCACGGCCTTCTTGGCGTCAGACCAGACGCTGGTGGTCGACGCACTGGCCATGATCCCGGCGACGCCGGCCAGCGCCATGATCTCGCCGACTAGCCGGGCCTTCGGCGCGGTCGACCGGGTGCAGGCCGTGGACGTGGTTACCAGGGTCAGCCAGACCAGCCAGCGCGCTGCCATGGGGAAGAGTATCGGCCGAATCCCCCGAAGCAGTAGTGCGCGCCGGCGCCCGGTCCCGCGGCCATCACCAAAAAATTGCGCTCGGTCTGCGCCCGGCGTGTAGTGGCCGAACGCTCATGATGTCGCCCGGCGCGCTGTATCGGATCTTCCAGCGGGAGGATAGCGCTGCACCGTCGGTGCGCTCGCTGGCGGTCACGCTGATCATCGCCGCGGCGCTGCTCACGGCGATCGGCGTGATCCGGGTGACCCGCCAGCACGAGGTCCTGCGCCGCGGCTTCGAGCTGTCGCGCGCGAGCGAGCTGGTCAGCCGGCTGCACGAGACCGAGCGCCAGCTCGAGCTCGAGCGCGCGACCCTCGCCGCACCGGACCGGATCCGCCGGCTGGCGGTGCAGCTCGGCATGACCCCGGTGTCGCCCGACCGGATCCGCGTGATCCACGATCACCTGCGCGCGGCCGACGCCACGCCGATCGCCAAGGCGGCGCCATGACGACGCGGACGTTGCCCCGGGTCCGGCCGATGACGCCGGGGATCGGCCACGCGGCGCGGCTGCGCGCCTACTTCGCCGGCGCGGTGCTGACCGCCGGCCTGTTCGGCGTGGCGTGGCGCGCGTTCGGCCTGCAGATCGACCAGGGCGAGCACTACCGGACCCTCGCCGCCAAGCAGCACGACGTCACCGTCGGCATCCCGGCGCCGCGCGGCGACATCATCGATACCCACGGCCGGCCGCTCGCGGTCAGCGCCGCCGCCGACTCGATCTGGGCCAACCCGCGCGACATCCGCGACGTGACCGACACGGCCGACAAGCTGGCCAAGATCATCGGCGAGGACCCGGCCGCGCTCGAGGCCAAGCTCGGCGGCGACCACCGGTTCGTCTGGCTCGAGCGCCACGTCGCGCCCGAGCTCGCGGCCAAGGTCAAGGCGGCCAAGCTGCCGGGCATCGCCGTCGACAAGGAGCCGCGCCGCTGGTACCCGACCCGCGCGGTCGGCGCGACGGTGATCGGCCACAGCGACATCGACGGCAACGGGGTCGACGGCGTCGAGCTGTCGATGAACGGCCAGCTGGTCGGCCACCGCGGCGCGGGCCAGGCGCTGCGCGACGTCCACGGCAAGAAGATGTTCGCCGACGGCCTCGACCAGCCCGAGCCGGGCGCGACCGTGCAGCTGTCGCTCGACGCCAGCCTCCAGGCGCTGGCCGAGTCGGCGATCGACGACGCGGTCCGGGTCAACAAGGCCAAGAGCGGCACCGTGGTCGTGCTCGAGGTCGGCACCGGCCGGGTGCTGGCGATGGCGAGCGCGCCGGCGCACGACCCCAACGGCAACGAGAACCGGGGCAGCTCGCGCAACCGCGCGGTCGCCGACAGCTACGAGGCTGGCTCGGTGATGAAGCTGTTCACCGTCGCCTCGGCGCTCGACGAGGGCATCATCTCGCCCGACACCGAGTTCGACCTCGGCGGCGGCGTGCTCCGGTTGCCGGGCCGCGCCACGCCGATCACCGACGTCGATCACGACCCGTACCTGACGGTGTCGGGGATCATCAAGCGCTCGTCCAACGTCGGCGCGGCCAAGATCGCGCTGCGGTTCGGCGCGGTGAAGCTCTACCAGGGGTTCAAGCGCTTCGGGTTCGGCGGCCGCTCGGGCATCGAGCTGCCCGGCGAGCAGGCCGGCCTGATGCGCGACGGCGCCAAGTGGCGCGACGTCGAGCTCGCGACGATGGCGTACGGCTACGGCATGACCGCCACGCCGCTGCAGATCGCGGCCGCCACCGCGACGTTCGGCGACGGCGGCGTCTATCACGAGCCGCGGATCGTCGACAAGGTGATCGATCCCGACGGCACCTTGCTGTACGCGGCGGCGCCGAGCTCGCGCCAGGTGGTCTCGGCCAAGACCGCGGCGCAGATGCGGGCGATGCTCGCCGGCGTGTTCGAGGGCGGCAAGCAGGCGGGCACCGCGGCGTCGATCGTCGTGCCGGGCTTCAAGTGCGGCGGCAAGACCGGCACCGCGCACAAGTACGATCCGGCGACGCATCACTATTCCGAGGATCACTACCTGTCGGTGTTCACCGGCCTGGCGCCGATCGACGCGCCGCGCCTGGTGATCACCGTGCTGGTCGACGACCCGACGGGCGGCGAGCACATGGGCGCCAAGGTCGCGGGCCCGGTGTTCGCCAAGGTCGCCAGCGAGGGGCTGCGCTACCTCGGCGTGCCCGGCACGTCGGACGTGTGCCCGCCGCGGCCGCCCGGCGCGCTGCCGAGCATCGAGGCCAAGACCTGCCTGCCCGCGCCGCCGACCACGGTCAAGGCCGCGCCGAAGCCCGTGGCGATTGTGGCGCCGCCGCCCGCCGCGGGCCCGCCGGCGGTGTCGGACATCGAGGCGCTCGACGACACGCCGGATCCGACCCAGCTGACGATCCCGGAGTTCCACGGGATGAGCATGGCCAAGGCGATCGACACCGCGCGCGCGGCGCACGTCGCGGTCGAGCTCGCCGGCACCGGCCGGGTGGTCGAGCAAGATCCCGCGCCGGGGCCACATTCGCTCGGCTCGCTCGCCTCGAGCGCCGGCGGCCAGCCGCGCGTGACGCTGCGATTCTCCGACGGGAATTCTCCGTCGCCGCGCGGGTCCGCCGCGCCGCCCTGAAGCTTGCCACGTTGCACGAAATCGGTGAGGCTGCGCGTTCGATCGCCATGAAGCTCGAGAACCTCATCGCCGGCCTGCCGGACGCGCACCTGATCGGCGCCAACGTCGATGTCGGCGGCGTGCAGAGCGACTCGCGCGCGGTGACCCCCGGCGACGTGTACATCGCGGTGCGCGGGCTGCGCGCCGACGGCCACGCGTTCATCCCCACGGCGATCGAGCGCGGCGCGGCAGCCGTGGTCGTCGAGCACGCGCAGCCGGGGCTCGGCGTGCCGCAGGTGATCGTCGGCGATGGCGCGGCGGCGCTGGGCGTGCTGATCGGCCGATCGCTCGGCGATCCGGCGCAGGGCATGACGCTGATCGGCATCACCGGCACCAACGGCAAGACCACGACGACGTACCTGGTCGAGGCGATCTTGCTCGCGGCCGGCTCGCGGCCCGGGGTGATCGGCACGGTCGAGTACCGCTGGCGCGACGCGGCCGGCGCGCCGGTGTCGCGGCCGGCGCCGTTCACCACGCCGACGCCGCGGGTGCTGCACGAGACGTTCGCGGCGATGCGCGCCGATGGCGTGACCCACGTCGTGATGGAGGTGTCGTCGGCCGCGCTCGCGATGCAGCGGGTCGCCGGCGTCGCCTACGACGTGGCCGCGTTCTCGAACCTGACCCAGGACCACCTCGATCTACACGGCACGATGGCCGCGTATCGCGACGCCAAGCGGCTGCTGTTCACGCGCCACCTGCGCGGCACGGCGGTGATCAACATCGACGATCCGGTGGGCGAGGAGATGGTCGCCGGCGTGACCCGCCCGGTGCTGCGGGTCTCGGCGCACGGCCCGGCCGAGGTCTCGGTCGCCGCGCAGCGCTCGACCGTCGATGGGATCTGGGCGCGGATCGCGACGCCGCGCGGCGCGCTCGACGTCGACGCCCGGCCGCTGATCGGCCACTACAACGTCGCCAACCTGGCGCTCGCGGTCGGCGTCGCCGAGGCGCTGGCGCTGCCGCACGCCGCCGTGGTCGAGGGCTTCGCGGCGCTGGCCGGCGTGCCTGGCCGGGTCGAGCGGGTGCGCAACGACGCCGGGCTCGATATCTTCGTCGACTACGCCCACACGCCGGACGCGCTGCACAACGTGCTGTCGGCGCTGCGGCCGCTGACCCGGCGCCGGTTGATCTGCGTGTTCGGCTGCGGCGGCGATCGCGACGCGGCCAAGCGGCCGCAGATGGGCGCCGAGGTCGCGGCGCTGGCCGACCTGGGCATCGTGACCAGCGACAACCCCCGGACCGAGGATCCGCGCGCGATCCTCGATCACATCCTGGTCGGCATCC
>DASWOO010001291.1:0-5316 GCA_036404335.1 Kofleriaceae bacterium | reverse complement strand
TTCGCGCCGATCAGGTGATCGTCGGCGTCGCGCTCAACGTGCTGGCGCTGAGCGGCACGCGGTTCCTGCTCCAGCTGATCTTCGGCGAGGGCGCCAACTCGCCGCCCAGCCCCGGGTTCGGCAGCACCGTGCTCGGCAACCCGATCGCGTGGCTGGCGGTGATCGCGGCGATCGCGCTGCCGTTCGCGCTGCGCCGCACCCGGTGGGGCGTGCGGCTGCGCGCCGCGGGCGACCGGCCCGACGCGCTGGTCGCGGTCGGCGTGTCGCCGATCCGGGCGCGGTTCGCGGCGGGCCTGGTCGGCGGCGCGCTGGCCGGCGCCGGCGGGGCGCAGCTCGCGCTGTCGGTCGGCGGCTTCATCGCCGACATGTCATCGGGCCGCGGCTACATCGCGCTCGCCATGGTGATCCTCGCGGGCTGGCGCCCGGCGTGGGCGGTCGCGGCCTGCCTCGGCGTCGCGTTCACTGAGGCGCTCAACATCCTGCTGCAGGTCACCGGCGTCGCGATCGCGCGCGAGCTGACCGCGCTGTTGCCCTACGTCGCCACGCTCGTCGTGCTGATCGTCGCCGGCGGCAACCGCCGGTCGCCGCCGCGCGCGCTCGGCAAGGTGTAGCCGCTACATCTGATCGGGCGCGGCGATGCCGAGCAGGGCGAGGCCGTCGCGCAGCGTCGCCTGGACCGCGGCGGTCAGCGCCATGCGCGCCTTGCGGACGGTGAGGTCGTCGCACACGATGCGCAGCGCGGCGTCGCCGTTGCCGGCGGTGTACCAGCGCGAGAACTCGGCGGCGAGCTGCAGCAGGTAGTGGCAGATCACGTGCGGCTCGGCGGCCTCGGCCGCGCGCACGACGATGCTCGGGAAGTCGAGCACGGCGAGCGCGACCTTCCACTCGGCGTCGTGGGTCAGCGCGCCGAGCTCGACCCCGTCGGCCGAGGTCACCGCGCCGCCGCCCTTGCGGCCGATCGACGCGCAGCGCGCGTGGCTGTACTGGAGGTACGGCCCGGAGTCGCCCTCGAGCGACACCGCGTGGTCGAGGTCGAAGTCGACGTCCTTGTCGCGCTGCGGCGCCAGGTTGTCGAACACGATCGCGCCGATCCCGACCTGCCGCGCGATCTCGTCGACCTCGGCCGGCGCCAGCGCGGGCAGGTTCTCGGCGATCCGGCCGCGCACCAGGTCGGTGGCGATCGTGAACACGTCGCGCATCAGCACGGCGCCGAGCCGGGTCGAGCTCTTGGCGCCGTCGACCCGGACCAGGCCGTACGGCACGTGCTCGCAGCGCGACGCCCAGTCGTGGCCCATCTTCGCGAGCAGCTTGTAGAGCTGGCGGAAGTGCAGGGCCTGGCCGCGATCGACCACATAGAGCGACCGCGTGAAGTGATAGTGGTCCCAGCGGTACTCCGCCGCCGCGACGTCGCGGGTCGCGTACAGCGTGGTGCCGTCGCGGGTCTTCATCAGGATCGGCGTCTTCTCGCCGGGCAGCTCGACGACCTGGGCGCCGTCGCTCTCGGTGAGCAAGCCCTGGTCGGTGAGCGCCTTGAGGATCCGCGGCATGTCCGGCTCGTACGCCGCCTCGCCGCGGACCTCGTCGTAGTGGATGCCGAGGATCTTGTAGACCTCCTCGAACTCCGCCCACGACACGTCGCGGAACTGCTGCCACAGCGCGCGGGCGACCGGGTCGCCGTCCTCGAGCTTCTTGAACCACAGCCGGCCCTCTTGCTCGACGGCCGGGTCGGCCTTGATCGCCTCGCGGAACTTGACGTACAGCGCGTTGAGCCCGGTGACGTCGACCGGATCGAGCGGCCCCCACTTGTGCCAGGCCGCGAGCAGCATGCCGTGGGTCGTGCCCCAGTCGCCGAGGAAGTTGATGCCGACGACCCGGTAGCCGAGCGCGCGGAACGTCATCGCGAGCGCGTGGCCGATCGTCGTGCCGCGCACGTGGTGATAGGCGAGGTGCTTGGAGATGTTCGGCGAGCCGTAGTCGATGCAGATCGTCTTGCCGGCGCCCAGCTCGTGCGGGACGAGCTGGCCGGTCAGCGCGCTGTCGATGATCCAGCGGAACGCCGCGGCGCGGTGGATCCGGAAGTTGACGAACGGACCGGCGGCGGTCGCGCTGGCCAGCAGCTCGGTCGGCGCGAACGCCGCGGCGATCTCCTGGGCGACCTGCGCCGGGCTCTGCTTGCGCGCCTTGGCGATCGCGAAGCAGCCGACGGCGAGATCGCCGAGCTCCGCGCGGGGCGGCGCCTCGACCTTGAGGTCGCCGGCCGGGATCCCGGCGTGGGCGGCCACTGCCTCGGCCGCGGCCCGGTGCAAAGGCGTGTGATACGTCGCCATGGCCGCGCACCCTAGCAGAGATCCTGCACCGAGCGCCCGAGCACGATCCCGCGAAAACTGCACCTGCCGACGGCAAAAGACCCACGGATTCCCGGCAGTTGAATTGACCCTCGCGCGAGCACCATGCTACGACGATCGTGCACGGCCGTCTGGTGGCCGCGCGCCTACCCGCGATGAACGCCTTGGGGGAGGACCCTAGTGAGCAAGATCGTTTTGTGCGTCGACGACAGCGTGACCATGCAGCAGGTCGCGGATATCACGTTCCGTGGCACCGAGTTCACGTACGTCGGTGCGCGCAGCTTCGATGAAGGGCTCGAGAAGGCCAAGTCGCAGCGGCCCGTGCTGGTCCTCGCGGATTCTCACATGCCAGGCGGAAAGACCGGCTACGATCTGTGCCTCGCGCTCAAGTCGGATCCGTCGACCGCCGGCGTGCCGGTGGCGATCCTGATCGGTAACGCGGCGCCGTACGATGCGGCACGCGGCGGCCAGGTCGGGGCGGATGCCAACCTGCCCAAGCCGTGGGACACGCAGACCATGATCGAGAAGGTCGGCGAGATCGTCGGCAAGGCCGCCGGTGGCGTCGCCAAGCCCGGTCAAGCGGGCGCGGCCAGCGCGGCCCCGCCGACCGCGGCGACCCCGCCGGTCGCGGCAGCCGCCGCGGCGCCGATCCCGGTCAGCGCCGCCGCGGTCGCGGCCAAGAGCACCCCGACGGCGGCCGCGATGCCGCCGCGCTCGGCGACGATCATGGGCATGCCCACGATCAAGATGCCGGCCGGCAACTCGGGCCCGGTCCCGGTCTCCGGGGCCGCGGCGGTCGTGCCGACCAAGACCACGGTGATGGCGGTTCCGCCGATCTCGCCGACGGGCGGCGCCGGCACCTCGCCGGCGATGCGCTCGCCCGCGCCGCCGCCGGCCGCGCAGGCCCAGGCGGCGATGGCGCCGTCGGCCGCGGTCAGCCGCGCGCCGCTGGTCACCGGCACGCCGACCAAGCGCTCGGTGCTGGTCGAGCGCTCGCTGCAGAAGATGGCGGCGCGGCTCGCCGAGGCCTCGGGCCTCGAGCCGGGCAGCCCCGAGCTCGCCGCGCTGGTCAAGCTGTCGGCCGAGGTCGTCGAGCGCGTGGTCTGGGAGATCGTTCCGGATCTGGCCGAGACGATCATCCGCGAGAACCTGCACGAGCTCGCTGCGCGCCGCGGCTCCTGACCACCGCGCGTCCGATGACGCGGCGTCCCGTGATAGCTTTTGCGGGTGACGACGACGTCGGCGCTATCCAAGCAGTACGATCCCTCCGAGGTGGAACCGCGCTGGCGCAGGTTCTGGCTCGAGAATGGTTTTTTTCACGCGGACGAGGCGAGCCCTACCGTCCCGTACGCGATCACGCTGCCGCCGCCGAACGTGACCGGCTCGCTGCACATCGGCCACGCGCTCGGCTCCACGCTGCAGGACATCCTGATCCGCTGGAAGCGCATGCAGGGCTTCAACGCGATGTGGATGCCGGGCATCGACCACGCGTCGATCGCGGTGCACGTCCTGCTCGAGCGCGATCTGGCGCGCACCGAGCAGAAGACCCGGTTCGAGCTCGGCCGCGACGAGTTCCTGCGCCGCGCCTGGGCGTGGAAAGAGCGGAGCGGTAGCCGGATCTCCGAGCAGGAGAAGCTGATGGGCTTCTCGCTCGACTGGCCGCGCGAGCGGTTCACGATGGACGAGCGCTCGAACCGCGCCGTCGTCGAGGCGTTCGTCCGGCTGTACGAGGAGGGCCTGATCTTCCGCGCCAAGCGGATGATCAACTGGGATCCGATCAGCGAGACCGTGGTGTCCGACCTCGAGGTCGACACCGTCGAGGAGGACGGCTCGCTCTGGGAGATCCGCTATCGGCTTGTCGGCGCAGGCGCCGACGGGGCGCTCGCCGACGGCGGCGAGCTGATCGTCGCGACCACGCGGCCCGAGACCATGCTCGGCGACACCGCGGTCGCGGTCAACGCCCACGACGAGCGCTACAAGCACCTCCACGGCAAGGAGGTCGAGCTGCCGCTCACCGGCCGGCGGATCCCGATCGTGCCGATCGATCTGATCCGCGACGGCAAGCCGTGGCCGGATCCCGAGTTCGGCTCGGGCGCGGTCAAGATCACCCCGGCGCACGACCCGAGCGACTACGAGGTCTCGCAGATCGCCCAGCTGCCGATCCTGCCGGTGATCGACGCCAAGGGCCGGATGATCGCCCCGGCGCCGGACAAGTACGTCGGCCTGACCGTCGACGAGGCGCGCAAGGCCGTGGTCGCCGACCTCGAGGCCGCCGGCGCGCTCGGCGAGATCAAGAAGTACAAGGTGCCGCGCGGCCGCAGCCAGCGCTCGGGCGCGGTGATCGAGCCGATGCTGATGGACCAGTGGTGGGTCAAGGCCGCGCCGCTCGCCGAGAAGGCGATCGCCGCGGTCGAGCAGGGCAAGACCAAGTTCGTGCCCGAGCACGAGACCAAGACGTTCATGCACTGGATGACCAACATCAAGGACTGGTGCATCTCGCGCCAGCTGTGGTGGGGCCATCGCATCCCGGCGTGGCACTGCAGCTGCGGCCAGATCACCGTCGCGCGCGAGACCCCGACGACGTGCAGCAAGTGCGGCGGCGGCGAGCTGCGCCAGGACGAGGACGTGCTCGACACCTGGTTCAGCTCCGGGCTGTGGCCGTTCTCGACGCTGGGCTGGCCGGAGAAGACCCGCGAGCTGGCGACGTTCTATCCCAACAACGTGCTGGTCACCGGGCCCGACATCATCTTCTTCTGGGTCGCCCGGATGATGATGCTGGGCATCCACTTCATGGGCAAGGTGCCGTTCCGCCACGTCTACCTGACGTCGCTGGTGACGGACGAGCACGGCCAGAAGCAGTCCAAGACCAAGGGCAACGTGATCGATCCGCTCGACGTCGTGAACGGCGCGACGCTGGAGCAGCTGCTCGAGCGGGTCGACATCGAGAAGCCGCCGGTCGATCTCGACAAGC
>DASWOO010001290.1:0-2491 GCA_036404335.1 Kofleriaceae bacterium | reverse complement strand
GGTGGCACCCGGACAGTCGATATCCATGTCCGGCGCGTGAGGGCAAAGTTGGGCGACGCCGGGTCATTGATCGAAACGGTTCGCAACGTTGGCTACAAGATGCGCGCCTAAAGTCGTGTAGAGTGGTCATGTGGCGGGGCGAGCCTCGATCGTCGGCGCTGCGGCGACGCATGTGGGGAAGGTGCGCGAGCACAACGAGGACGCGCATTTCCTCGACGTCGAGCTGGGTATGTTCCTGGTCTGCGACGGCATGGGCGGCCACGCCGCCGGCGAGGTCGCCAGCGCGATCGCGGTGCAGTCGATCTGCCAGGAGTGGGCGAGCGGCGCGGTGCGCGACGTCGCCGGGCAGTGGCTCGAGCGCGGCACGCCCGACGCCAAGAAGCGGCTGATCGACGTGGTGCGCGCCGGCGTGTTCGCGGCGCACGGCGCGATCCTGACTGAGGCCCGGCGCGACCGGACCAAGCACGGCATGGGCACGACGCTGGTCGGCGCGATGGTGTTCGGCGGCGAGGCGGTGTTCGCGCACGCCGGCGACTCGCGCGCGTACCTGGTGCGCGACGGCATCGCGATGCAGCTGACCGAGGACCACACGCTGCTCGCGCGGCTGCTCGCGGCGGGCATCGACGTCGACGTGTCCGGCGAGGGCTCGCGGTTCCGCAGCATGCTGACCAACGCGCTGGGCATCGGCGACGAGGTCAAGGTCTCGACGTTCGTGGTCCCGCTCGCCGATGGCGACCGGATCATGCTGTGCAGCGACGGGATCAGCGAGTACGTGCCCGAGGCCGAGGTCGGCGAGGTCCTGACCGCCGCGCCGACGCCGGAGCGCGCGGCCGAGCGGCTGGTCCAGCTCGCGCTCGATCGCGGCGGCGGCGACAACGCGACCGCGGTCGTGGTCGAGGTCGTCGAGGCCGGCGTGACGCCGCAGCCGGCGGATCAGCGCAAGCGCGACGACGCGGCGATCGCGAGCTGCGCGCTGTGGGGCAAGAAGATCACGCCGCAGCAGCGGCTGCGCGCGCTGCGGATCGCCAGCCCGCGCGATCACGCCAAGGGCGACAAGCTGCCGCCGCACACGATGGGCGATCGCGTCGCGTGGCTGGTCGTCGAGGGCGAGCTGGTGCAGGACGGCCAGGTGGTGGGCCCGGGCGCGCTGATCTACCCCGAGTCGCTGGTGAGCGCGACGGGGAAGGCCGAGGCGCCGGCGATGCCGGACCGCGATGCGCTGGCGGTCGCGCGCGGCGAGGTCCGGGCGCTGGCGATCCGCAGCGATGACTTCCGCGAGCTGTGCGAGGACGACGCCGAGCTGGCCGACGGGCTCAAGGACGGGCTGAGCCAGCTGCTGGCGGCCAAGCAGCGGGCCCGGCTAGCCAGGGCGATGGCGCCGGCGGTCGATCCGCGGGGCGCGACCGATCCGCACCTGCGCGCGGTCGAGCCCGACGACGCCGTGCCGGCGACGCCGGATCGGGAGCCGGGCGACGCCGGCGACCGGGCGGCGACGGCGCCCGACGATCCGAGCGCGGCCCGGCCGTGGCTGCCGGTCCAGAGCCCGACGATCGCGCCGGTCGGGGCCAAGCCGGCGGCGCCGGCCAAGGGCGCGCCGCCGGGCTCGCCGGGCAGGCGCGTCGCGGTGCCGGTCCCGGGGCCCGCGACCCGGCCGAGCCCGCTGCCGGCCCAGCTGTCGCCGCGCGGCTCGGCGCCCAAGCCGGCGCCGCCGGCGGCGATGCGCGCGCACCCGGCGCTGTCGGCCCGGCCGCTCGACGACAAGCCGCCCGAGGCCACGCCGCTCGAGATCAAGACCCGGAAGTCCGAGCCCAGGCTCGAGCTGCGGCCGGTCGCGCCGGTCACCGCGCCGCGGGTCGAGCCGGTGGCGACCCCGACGCCGATCGAGCCGGCGAACCGGACCAAGCCGGGCGACTGGGACCAGCCCACCGAGCGGATCGGGCCGCCGCTGCGCCGGCCGGCCGCGCCGACGCCGAGCCGCGCGCCGACCGAGCCGGACGGCGACGCCTACCTCGAGCTCGAGATCAAGCCCGAGGTGCCGGCCGAGCCCGGCGACGACTACGACGCGGTGTCGATCATCGTCGGCGAGAACCCGGCGCTGCCGACCGACGACTACGACAGCGTGTCGGTGATCGTCCACGAGCCCGAGTCGCCGGTCTCGGCCCCGACACCGGCCGCGCGGCCGCGCCGGGTCACCTCCGACGCCGAGGTCATCTCCGGCGTGATCGAGGAGCGGCCCGCCGCCGCGCCGCCGCCCCGCCGGACCAAGCGCCACACCCGCGAGTAACTACTTGGTGTACTCGGTCAGGTCCATCGTGATCTCGCCGAGCTCGGTGGTCGCGGTCAGCCGGAGCGGCACGCGGTCGGCGTCGTCGCTGAGCCACACCGAGAACGTGCGCGCCGGCCTCGGCGTCGCCGGCGACAGGTCGTGCTGGGTGTGATAGGCCTCGCCGGTGAAGCGCATCGCCTTACGGTGGCCGATCACCGAGCCGAT
>DASWOO010001289.1:0-2771 GCA_036404335.1 Kofleriaceae bacterium | reverse complement strand
CGACCGACAGCACCAGCTGCCAGCGCAGCGGCGCGCGCTGGTGGCGGTCGCCGAGCGACTCGCCGCGCAGCAGCTCCATCACGATGTACGCGGCCTGCTCCGGGGTCCAGCCGAAGTCGTACACCTCGACGATGCCCGGATGGCGGATCGCGGTCGCGGCCCGCGCTTCGTTGAAGAACCGCATCACCACGTCCTGGCGCGCCGACATCTCGGCGTGCAGGACCTTGATCGCCGCCTGCCGGCCGAGCAGCGTGTGCTCGGCGGCGTACACCGCGCCCATGCCGCCCTGACCGATCAATCCCGTGATCCGATACGGGCCGATCGTCGTTCCGTCCATGGGTGAGCGATCATACAGTGTTGCAATGGCCGATGGCGATGATGCTGTAGCAATGCTCAACGCGCAGCGTGGCGGGTTCGAACGCGCGCTCGGACTGACGTTCACCAAGGTCACGAGTGACGAGGTCGTATGCGAGGTCCCGGTCGGCCCGCACCTGCACCAGCCGTACGGTCTGGTGCATGGCGGCGTGTACGCGGCGATCATCGAGACGGTCGTCAGCGTGGGCACGACCGTGGTCGCGATGTCGCGCGGTCAGCTGCCGGTCGGGCTCGAGAACACGACCTCGTTCCTGCGCGCTGTGCGAAGCGGCACGTTGATCGGGACCGCGCGGCCGCTGCATCGCGGCCGCAAGACCCAGGTCTGGGAGGCCGAGGTCCGCGGTGATGACGGCACGCTCGCCGCCACCGGCCGGGTCCGCATGCTGTGCCTCGAGGCCGGCACCGAGATCGCCGGCGAGACCGTCGCGCTCAAGCCCACGACGAGCTCCTGAGCCGCAGATCGCCCGCATCTGTCATCACCCGCACGACATCCGTCTTGACGGATTCTCCGCTATAGCGGATAACGTGCACATGAACCGTCTCGCGGTCGCGCTCGTGATGCTCGCGGCGGCGTGCTCTTCCAAGTCGGACAGGCCGGCCGGGGACACGCCGGCCCCGTCGGCCAGCACCCGCGAAGGCGGCAAGCCCAAGGAGCTCAAGCTCCTCAACGTGTCGTACGACCCGACCCGCGAGCTGTACACCGCGATCAACGCGGCGTTCGCCGCCGACTGGGAGAAGCAGACCGGCCAGCGCGTGACGATCGAGCAGTCGCACGGCGGCTCGGGCAAGCAAGCGCGCGCGGTGATCGACGGCCTCGAGGCCGACGTCGTGACCCTGGGCCTGGCCTACGACGTCGAGGCGATCGCCAAGGCCGGCCAGATCCAGCCCGGCTGGGCCGCCAAGCTGCCGCACAACGCCACGCCGTTCACCTCGACGATCGTGTTCCTGGTCCGCAAGGGCAACCCCAAGCGGATCAAGGACTGGGACGACCTGATCCTGCCCGGTGTCCAGGTGATCACGCCCAACCCCAAGACCTCGGGCGGCGCGCGCTGGAACTACCTCGCGGCGTGGGGCTACGCCAAGCAGAAGGGCGGCGACGACGCCGCGGCGCAGAAGTTCGTCGCCGACCTCTACAAGAACGTGCCGGTGCTCGACTCCGGCGCGCGCGGCGCGACCACGACGTTCGTCGAGCGCGGCATCGGCGACGTGCTCCTGGCCTGGGAGAACGAGGCGCTGCTCGCCGTCCAGAAGCTGGGCAAGGACAAGGTCGACATCGTCGTGCCGTCGGTGTCGATCCTGGCCGAGCCGCCGGTCGCGGTGGTCGACGCCGTCGCCGACAAGCACGGCACGCGCGAGGTCGCGACCGCGTACCTCAAGTTCCTGTACTCGCCCCAGGCGCAGAAGCTCGCGGCCGAGAACTACTACCGGCCGACCGATCCGTCGGCCGCGCCCGCCACCGCGTTCCCGGCGATCAAGCTGTTCACGATCGACGAGGTGTTCGGCGGCTGGGCCAAGGCGCAGCCGACCCACTTCGACGAGGGCGGCGTGTTCGACAAGATCACCGCGAAGTAACGCCGTGCTGCGCCGCTCTGCCCTCCCAGGATTTGGCCTCACGATGGGCTACACGCTGGTGTACCTGTCGCTGATCGTGCTGATCCCGCTCGCCGCGCTGGTCGTCAAGACCACGAGCCTGTCGCCGGCCGACCTGTGGGCGCTGGCGACGAGCAAGCGCGCGATGGCGTCGTACTACGTGACGTTCGGCGCGTCGTTCATCGCCGCGCTGGTCAACGTCGTGTTCGGCAGCGTCGTCGCGTGGGCGCTGATCCGCTACAGGTTCCCCGGCCGCGCGCTGCTCGACGCGATCGTCGACATCCCGTTCGCGCTGCCGACCGCGGTGTCGGGGCTGGCGCTGACCGCGGTGCTCGCGCCCAACGGCTGGATCGGCCGGCTGTTGACCCCGCTGGGGATCAAGGCGGTGTTCACGCCGCTCGGCATCACCCTGGCGCTGGTGTTCATCGGCCTGCCGTTCGTGGTCCGCACCGTCCAGCCGGTGCTCGAGGAGCTCGAGCCCGAGGTCGAGGAGGCCGCGGCGATCCTCGGCGCGACCCGCTGGCAGACGTTTCGCCGGGTGATCCTGCCGGCGATGACCCCGGCGCTGATCACCGGGTTCGCGCTCGCCTTTGCCCGCGCGATCGGCGAGTACGGCTCGGTCGTGTTCATCTCGGGCAACAAGCAGTTCGAGACCGAGATCACGCCGCTGTTGATCATGGCGCGGCTCGAGCAATTCGACTACGCGAGCGCGACCGCGCTGGCGCTGGTCATGCTGATCGTGTCGTTCACGCTGCTGCTCGCGATCAACGGCCTGGGCAGCTGGGCCCGGCGCCGCGCGGGGCACG
>DASWOO010001288.1:0-1802 GCA_036404335.1 Kofleriaceae bacterium | reverse complement strand
ACCTTGTAGTCGTCGCCGTCTTCCTTGAGCCACACGCCCTCGGCGCAGAACCGGTAGCTGTTGCGGCCGTCCTCGAGGACGAGCTCGACGTGCTCGCCGGCGGCGACGAACGGGGCGCGGCGGACGACGATGCCGCCCGGGCCGATCTCGATGACGTCGACGATGTCGTTGAGCTTGTCGCCGCGCAGGATGGCCTGCATCTCGAACGGCTGGCGGCGAAATTTCCGCCCGGCCTTCATCCGGCGGTCGTCCGAAGTCGGCTCGAACGCCGATTCGATCGCGGTGACCTGCTCGATCTCGTCCCAGTCCAGCCCCACCCCCAGCTCGCACTTGCCCATGAGCGTGCGGTACTGAAAGACGACTTCGAGCAGCATGTGGCCGGGAGTTAGCAGACGGCGTGCCACGTGCGCCGAGCCCGCAAGCGGCGATAAGCCGCCGAAAGGATGACGATTGGGGAAGATCGACCGACCTGACGGGTTGGGTGTCGCGTCACCACCCTCGCGTCGATTCCCGCCGTGCGCTATCCAGCCCCCGTGGACCTGTTTGCGTCGAGCGCGAAGAAACGCCTGGTGGGCCAGCCGCTTGCCGAGCGAATGCGGCCACGTAGCCTCGACGAGCTGGTCGGCCAGCGCCACCTGGTGGGTCCGGGACGCATCCTGTCGAACCTGGCCCCAGGGCGCGTGATGCCGTCGGTGATCCTGTGGGGGCCACCTGGGAGCGGAAAGACCACGCTGGCGCGCCTCTTGGGAGAAACTCTCAAGGCGGAGCTGACCGCGCTGTCCGCCGTCGACGCGGGTGTGAAGGATGTGCGTGAAGCCGTCGCCAAGGCCGCGCAGCGCCGCGATCAGTTCAGCGCGCGGACCCTGCTGTTCATCGATGAGATTCACCGTTTCAGCAAGACCCAGCAGGACGCGCTGCTCCCACATGTCGAAGCCGGGACGGTCACGCTGATCGGCGCGACCACCGAGAACCCGAGCTTCGGCGTGGTCGCCGCGCTGCTGTCGCGCTGCCGGGTGGTGCGGCTCGAGGTGCTGTCCGATGACGAGCTCGCCGGCCTCGCCCGGCGCGCCGTCGAGGACGCCGACCGGGGCCTGGGCAACCTCGCGGTCACGCTCGACGGCGAGGTCTCGGCGCAGCTGGTGGCCGCGGCCGCCGGCGACGCCCGCCGGCTGTACTCGGTCCTCGAGGTCGCCGCCGATCTGGCGCGCCGGGCCGCCGGGCCGATCGAGGTGGTGCCCACGGCGGCGATCACCGGCGAGCACATCGCCGAGGCCGCGCAGGGCCGAAATCTGCTCTACGACAAGGCGGGCGACGAGCACTACGGCGTGGTCTCGGTGTTCATCAAGAGCATGCGCGGCTCCGACCCCGACGCCGCGGTGTACTGGATGACGCGGATGATCGAGGCCGGCGAGGATCCCAGGTTCGTGCTGCGCCGGATGGTGATCTTCGCGGCCGAGGACGTCGGCAACGCCGATCCGCAGGCGCTCGGCGTCGCGATCGCCGCGCTCCAGGCGGTCGAGCTGGTCGGCCTGCCCGAGGGCGTGCTGCCGATGACCCAGGCGGTGACCTACCTGGCGCTGGCGCCCAAGTCGAACTCGGCGCTGACCGCGTACGCCGCCGCCCGCAAGCTGGTCAACGATCGCGGCACCCTGCCCGTCCCGGCGCGCTACCGGCCCGGCTCGACCGCGCTCGACCGGTCGATGGGCCACGGTCAGGGCTACAAGTACCCGCACGACTTCTCGGGCAACTACGTGGCCGAGGACTACCTGCCCGACGCGCTGGTCGGCGAGCGGATCTATCAG
>DASWOO010001287.1:0-3352 GCA_036404335.1 Kofleriaceae bacterium | reverse complement strand
AGCGACGCGTTGGCCATCGGCAGCGCGGTGAGGTCCTCGATCATCGTCTGGAAGTTGATCAGGGCCTCGAGCCGACCCTGCGAGATCTCGGGCTGGTACGGCGTGTACTGGGTGTACCAGCCGGGGTTCTCCAGCACGTTGCGCAGGATCACCGCCGGGGTGATCGTGTCGTAGTAGCCCTGGCCGATGAACGAGCGCAGCACGATGTTGTCGGCCGCGAGGTTCTTCATCTCCTCGAGCAACTCGTGCTCGCCGAACGGCAGGCGATCGCCGAGCGCGAGCGGCCGCGCCAGCCGGATTTGGCCCGGGACCACGGCCTCGGCCAGCTCGTCGAGGCTGCGGTAGCCAAGCGCGGCGAGCATCTCGTCGAGCTCGGCCTCGGTCGCCGAGATGTGGCGCCGTGCGAACGTATCGGAAGGTGCGAGAAGATCGGTCTGCACGCGCGCACCCTACCGCGCCGGCATGACGTTGGAAACGCTATCTAAAGATCATCAGGTAGCGCTCGGGAAAGTCCGCGAGCTCGGCCGGCGCGCCGCACTCGGGGCACGGCAAGCGCGGCGGCCGCAGCGCCCGCAGCGCGTCGTGGTTGGCGACCGCCTCGACGAGCAGCGCGCCCTCGTAGCCGCATGCGTCACACGCGTAGGTCGCGTAGAACGACACGATCCGCGCCATGCCCTTGCACTCGGCCAGCACGTTCATGTGGACCATGAGCACGTCGGCCAGCCGGATCAGCGACACCGTGCCGCGGTCGCGCAGCACGCGCAGCAGCCGGACCCACTCGCGCATCCCGGCCGAGTTGACGAACGGCACCCCGGCGGTGTCGATCAGAACATCTCCGGGGGGCAGCCGGGCCGCCAGCTCGCCGAGCGGCACGAAGTCGTCGAGCCGGCCGACCAGGGTGACCACCGTCGGCCGCCCCGGCGCCGGCGGGTCGATCTGAACCTGGAGTCGACCGATCTGCAGCGCGCTCATGGATCCCCCGACGGCGGCGCCGGACGCGGCTCCGCGACGACAAACGTATGAAATGAGGCGGAGCGCCCCAGCTCGGTCGGCTTGTAGCGGACGTCGAGCAGCGCGATCATCTCGGTCATGATCCGGGACTCGAGGTCGACGATCAGCTGGTTGCAGCACGCGTACGCCAGCGCCAGCCCCATGCCGCTCTCCGCCGTGGCCGCGCTGGCCTTGCCGCGCGCCAGGCTGCTGGCGATGACGCCGGGCTCGAGCGAGCCCCAGCGGTCGCGGACCTCGAGCGCCAGGTAGCGCGCGTCGGTCGCCCATCGCACGGTGACGACGTCGCGGCCGTGGAGCGCCCGGCCGCGCTCGCGGACCTCCTGCGCCCGGAACCGCTGGCCCTGGTCGTCGACCGGCGCGACGTACAGCGCGTTGGCGATCAGCTCGTCGGCGATCACGCTGACCAGCGAGCCGATCCGGTCCGGCAGGCCGACCGAGATCACGTCGCGCGCCACGGTGGCCACCGCGTCATCGCGCTCGCGGGCGTCGCCGAGCGTGTAGCTGCGGATCTCGGCGCCCCACGCCAGGTACTTCTCGATGCCGAACACGTCGCGGCGCAGGATCTTCTGCACCGTGGCGAGCAGCTCCTCGCCGAGCAGCGGCATCGGATGCGCGACCACGTGGCCCCAGCCCGCGGCCAGCAGCGCATCGACGACCGGCCCATCGGTCGGGGTCAGGCCCTCGCCGGGCACCGCGATCCACGCCCGCGCCGGCCGCTGGCCGAGCCCGGGCACCGACAGCGCGATCGAGGCATCGACGACGGCGACGGTGTCCGCGTCGACCGCGGCGAGCAGCCCCTCGGCGTTCGCCACGACCTGAACCGGACACGACGTCGCGCTCACCAGCCGGTGGAGCGCTCGCTGCACCTTGCGCTCGGGGTGAGCGACCACCAGCTTGCCGGGTGACGGCTGCACGCTGCGACTCTAGCAGTATCAGTACAGCAGGCCTACGGTCACCGCGCCGCCGATCCCGCGGTCGGCCAGGCCGCCGACGATCAGCATGCCATCAGCGCTCGAGGACAGGTTGCCCTTGCCCTGGAACGACAGGCCGATCTGATCGACGTTGGCCGAGATCGACGCGAGGATCCGCTGGGTGATCATGATATCGAGGCCGGCGTTGGCCTCGATGCCGTAGGCCTTGGCCTGACCGTACGACGAGCTGGCCTGGATCGGGCCGCCGTTGGTGATGATCAGGCCCCGCGCGCCGAGGTTTATCGCCACCGACTTGGCGACCGGCACGCGGAACGCCACGCCGGGATCGATCAGCGTGTACTCGGTGGTCGGCGTGTCGCGCGAGATGATGCCCTTGGCGGTGTCGTCGGCGATCTTGGACTTGTCGGGCGAGAACAGCCGCTTGCCGTAGCCCAGGCCAAACGTCAGGGTCATCGGGCTCTCCGGCTTGCCGAACGCGAGCCGGTAGCGCAGGCCGAACGAGTAGTTCATCTGCTTGACCGAGGTCGAGTACGCCATCCCGTTCGACGTGGTGTTGAGCGTCAGCGAGAACGTGCGATCGAGATCGCCGCCGAAGCCCAGGCCCGACAGGCCGCCCGAGCTGTTGCCCGACAGGTTGAACGGGTAGATCTCGCCGTCGAGCCGCAGGCCCGGGACCGGCGACAACGAGGTGTCCTGCGGCCCCGTGCCGGCCTGCTTGGTGAACGTGTAGCTGTGCTTGAGCACCGAGATGCCGAGGTCGACGCGGACGCCCGGGGTCGCCGCCGAGTGCGCGGCCGGCGCCTCGACCGTGGCGGACGCGGCCACGCCGTCGCCGTCCTCGCCGCCCTCCTCGCCCGACGCGACCTTCTTCTTGCCGGGCCTGGCCTCGTCGTCACCGGCGTCGCCCGCGGCGCCCTTCTTCTTGGACGGCGCCTCGTCGTCGGCCGGCGCCTCGTCGTCCGCGGCGCCCTTCTTCTTGGTGACCGCGGCGGTCTCCTCGGCGTCGTCGGCCGCCGGCTTCTTGCCCTTCTTGCCGCCCTTCTTCGTGGCGGCCTCTTCCTCGGCAGGCGGCGCCTCGTCGTCGGCCGCCGCCGGCTTCTTGCCCTTCTTGTCCTTGCCGGGCTTCTTGCCGCCCTTCTTGGTCGCGACCTCCTCCTCGGCGGGCGGCGGCGCGGCCGCCTCGTCCTCACCGCCGGCGGCGTCGTCCCCGACGCCGATCTTGTCGAGGATCTTGTCGTGCAGCAGCTTGTGGAACTTCTTGGACTTGGCGTCCTTAAAGTTGACCGTGAAGCCCTTGGCCATCTTCTTGTGGGCGAAGATCCGGAACTTGAGCGACTTGCTGCCGCCGGACTTCTCGAGCGTGCCGAGCACGATCGCGTCGGCCTCGAGCTGGGTCGCGAGCTTCTTGA
>DASWOO010001286.1:0-1527 GCA_036404335.1 Kofleriaceae bacterium | reverse complement strand
GGCGCGCAGTGGCAGGAGCTGGACCGCACGCTGCGCCACCGCAGCCAGGTGGTGCACGATCCGGCGGAGCGCGCCGAGATCCTGCGCCGGCGGGCCGCGCTGTATCGCAACCAGCTGCCCGATCGCGACGGCCTGATCGAGGTGCTGACCGACCTGGTCGGCTACGAGCCGCCCGGCAGCAAGGCCGCGCGCGAGCTGCGCGAGCTGCTGCGCGACGACCAGGCGTGGGACGCGCTGTCGCGGCTGATCGAGGCCGAGATCAACGCGCTCGGCCAGGACCCGGCGACGCCGGCCCACGTGCTGGTCGACGAGATCCTCGAGCTGGCGACGATCGCGCGCGAGCACATGGGCGACCGCGACCGCGCCGCCGAGCTCTTGCACCAGGCGCTCGAGGTCGATCCGACCCACGAGGAGGCCCTCGCCCGCTACGTCGATCACTTCCGCGAGCGCCGCGACTGGCGGGGCCTGATCGACCTGATGGAGTTCGCGCTCGACAACGTCCGCGCCGCGGGCGCGTCCGACGACGACGTCATCCGCAGGCTCGAGGAGCTCGCCCAGCTCGCCGAGCTCCGGCTGGGCGACATCCCGCGCGCCGTCGACGCCTGGCAGCGGATCGCCGAGCTCGAGCCCGGCAGCACCAAGGTCGCCGAGGCGCTGCGCCGGCTCGGCGCGCGCGCCAAGATGTGGGAGCAGCTGGTCGTCAGCCTCGAGCACGAGGTCGCCAGCGCGACCAGCCCGGCGCAGCGGGTCGCCGTGCTGCGCAAGATGGCGCAGACCTACCGCGAGCGGCAGCTCGACCCGCGGCGCGCGATCGAGGTCTACGAGCAGATCGTCGCCGACGCGCCCGACGACGACGCGGCGCTCAAGGCGCTGGCCGAGCTGTACGAGCGCGAGGGCGACGACGCCGGGCTCGCCGAGGCGCTGCGCCGGCTGCTCGAGGTCGAGGAGCGCCGGATCGTCGACGCGATGACCCGCGCCGGCAAGCCGGCCGACGCGCCCAAGGACTGGCCGGTGGCCAAGCGCACCGAGCGGCTGACCATGCTGCGCCGGCTCGCGATCCTGTCCGAGACCCGGCTCGCCGATGTCGACGGCGTGGTCTACGCGTCGAGCGCGGTGCTCGAGCTGCTGCCCGGCGACCGCGACGCGCTCGAGCGGATGGAGCGCGTGCTCGACAAGGCCAACGATCCCCGGCTCGAGCAGACCCTCGAGTACCACGCGGCGGCGGCGGGCTCGCCGGGCGAGCGCGCCAAGCTGCTCAAGCGCCTCGCCCGGCTCGCGTCCGCGCGCCAGGACGACGTGGCCGCGCTCGAACGCTGGGAGCAGACGATGCGGGCGTCGCCGTCGGACCCCGATGCGCTCGCCGCGCTGTCGGGCCTGTACGAGACGTTCGAGCGCTGGCCCGAGCTGGCCCAGGTGCTCGAGCGGCTCGACGGCGGCCGGCCGCTGCCGGCGCCCGGCACGCCCGAGGCTGCGGTCCGCGCGGTCGATCTCGAGCGCTACGCGATGGTGCTCGACCGCAGGCTCGGC
>DASWOO010001285.1:0-2781 GCA_036404335.1 Kofleriaceae bacterium | reverse complement strand
CCGGCCGCCACCACGACGGTGAACTCGCGCCTGGCCGTCGAGTCGACCCCGGCCGGGATCGTGATCGTCTTGCTGCAGCCGAACGCCGCCTCGATGAACGTCAGCTCGAGCGTGTAGCGGATGTCGCGGCCGCGCAGCTTGCCGCGCCGCCGGCGGAACACGTCGTTGAGGATGTCCTGCGCCGCCTCGACCACCGCCGACAGCCCCGTGGTGTCGTCCTGGTGGCCCCAGCGATCGTAGCGCGCCCGCGAGTCGCGATCCGACAGCATGGCGTACGCCTCGTTGATCTCGCGGAACGCCTCGCCGTTGGTGTCGGGGTTGTGATCCGGGTGGTGCTTGCGCGCCAGCTCGCGGAACGCCCGCTTGATGTCGGCCTCGCTGGCGTCGCGCGTCACGCCGAGCACGCGGTAGTAGTCCCGCTTGCGGCGCGACATCAGCTGCCTCCGCCGGGCGGCGCGTCGGCCGCCGCGTAGATCGCCTCGCCGATCCGCTGGGCCGAGACATCGAGCCGCGCCACCGCCTCCTGGACCTGCGCCAGGTCATCGCCCTCGATCGCGAGCCGGCACTCCGACAGCTCGACGATCAGCAGCTCGCGTTCGGCATCGGGTAGCAACGCTCCGAACTCTTCCATGGCTTTCTCGGAAGAGTAGAGCAGGCCCTCACCTTTGTTGCGAGACTCGACGAGCTGACGCCGAATCACGTCGGCGTCCGCCATCTCGACCGACTCGCTGACCAGGCGCTCGATGTCGTGCTCCGACAGCCCGGTCGTCGGGGTCACGGTCACCCGCTGGTTGCGGCCGGTGCCGTGATCGCGCGCCGAGACGCTCAGCACGCCGTCGGCATCGATGTCGAACGCCACCTCGATCTTGGGCACGCCGCGCGGCGCCGGCGGGATCCCGGTCAGCTCGAAGTGCGCGAGCGACTTGTTGTCCTCGGCCATCTGCCGCTCGCCCTGCAGGACGTGGACGTTGACGAACGGCTGGTTGTCGATCGTCGTCGAGAACACCTCGGTCGCCCGCGCCGGCAGCGCGGTGTTGCGCGAGATCAGCGGGGTGAACACGCCGCCCATGGTCTCGATGCCGAGCGACAGCGGCGTGACGTCGAGCAGCAGGACCTCCTGGACCTCGCCGGTCAGGACGCCACCCTGGATCGCCGCGCCGACCGCGACGACCTCGTCGGGGTTGACCCGCCGGCTCGGCTCCTTGCCGAACATCTCGGCGACCAGCTGCTGGATCCGCGGCATCCGGGTCTGGCCGCCGACCAGGATCACGACGTCGATGTCGTGGGCCGACAGGCCGGCGTCGGCCAGCGCCAGCCGGCACGGATCGAGCGTGGCCTGGACCAGCGGCTCGACCAGGACCTCGAGCTCCTCGCGCTCGAGCACGAGCTGCAGGTGGCGCGGCCCGTCGGCGCCGGCGGCGATGAACGGCAGGTTGATCTCGGTCCGCGACCCGCTCGACAGCTCGATCTTGGCGCGCTCGGCGGCTTCCTTGAGCCGCTGCAGCGCCATGCGATCGCCGCGCAGGTCCATGCCGTCGTTGAGCGCGGTGAACGTCGAGAGCAGGTGCTCGACGATCGCGTTGTCGAAGTCCTCGCCGCCGAGGAACGTGTCGCCGGCGGTCGACCGGACGCGGAACACGCCGTCGGCGAGCTCGAGGATCGACACGTCGAACGTGCCGCCGCCGAGGTCGTAGACCGCGACCCGCTGCGCGCCCTCGGTCTCGATGCCGTACGCCAGCGCGGCCGCGGTCGGCTCGTTGACGATCCGCAGCACGTTGAGCCCGGCGATCTTGCCGGCGTCCTTGGTCGCCTGGCGCTGGGCGTCGTCGAAGTACGCCGGCACGGTGATCACCGACTCGGTGACCGGCTCGCCGAGCCAGTCCTCGGCGGTCTGCCGCATCTTTTGCAGCACCAGCGCCGAGACCTCGGGCGGCGAGAAGTCGCGGCCGCGGACCCGGACGTGCGCGTCGCCGTTGTCGGCGGCGACGACCTCGTACGGGCAGGTCAGGACGTGGCGCTGGACCTCGGCGTCGTCGAACTTGCGGCCCATCAGCCGCTTGACCGCGTAGATCGTGTTCTCGGGGTTGGTCATCGCCTGGCGGCGCGCGGCCTGGCCGACCAGGCGCTCGCCGGTCTGGGCGAAGCCGATCACCGACGGCGTCGTGCGCGTGCCCTCGGCGTTCGCGATCACGACCGGCGTGTCGCCATCGATCACCGCGACGCACGAGTTGGTCGTGCCGAGGTCGATGCCGACGACGCGGCTCATCGCGCCCTGCCCCCGCGCGCGGTCATTCCGCCGGCGCCGCCTTGGCCTTGGCGACCACGACCAGCGCCGGGCGCAGCAGCCGCTCGCCCGACTTGTAGCCGCGCTGCAGCACCTGGACGACCGTGCCCGGCGCCTGATCGCTCTCCTGCTGCGAGATCGCCTCGTGCAGGTTGGGATCGAACGGCTGGCCGTTGGCCTCGACCGGCGTGACCTCGAGCCGCTCGAACGCGGTCAGGAACTGGCGCAGCACGAGCTGCACGCCCTCGACGATCGGGTTCGACCCGGCCTGGGTCGTGGCGTGCTCGATCGCGCGCTCGAGGTTATCGACGACCGGCAGCATCTCCTTGAGGACCCGGCCCTTGCTCTCGAGCTTGGCGTCGTCCAGCTCGCGCTTCTGGCGCTTGCGCAGGTTCTCGAGGTCCGCCGCGGTTCGCAGGTAGCGATCCCAGTTTTCCTTCTTGTCCTTCTCGAGGCCGGCGATCTTGGCCTCGAGCTCTGCCGTGGGGTTCGCCTCC
>DASWOO010001284.1:0-2495 GCA_036404335.1 Kofleriaceae bacterium | reverse complement strand
GACCATGCCCTTCCTCAACAAGACCAAGATCACCGCCCTCGAGCGCGCCGAGCTCGGCCGCTGGATCGCCGACGGCGCGCACCTGCAGTAGTAAGCTGTATGGTGCTGCGGTGCGTCGGTAGCGCGCCAGGGAGACGGCTGCGGGCTACCAGGTTACCAGGCGCTGGCGGACGCCGGCGTGAACAGGTAGACTGGTTGGTTGCGGTGTGCGGTCGTGTCCAATCGACGACGTCAATACCGTTAGAATCAATACGATAACATGTGCGCGAGCACATTAGATCTGCAACGATCTTTTCAACGATTGATGGTTCCCGGCAAATGGTATGGCTTGCTTGTGTTGTGGAGCCGAGCCCGGTCTAGGCGCTTTATGCCGCCTGTGCGCAGATCAAATCGCGCCCTGCGTCGGCCTGATCCCTGACCACGTGCACTCGCGGGTGCGGTCGCCGAGGCCGAGGCCTGGGTCATCGATGGCTTCGGCGGCGCGCACGCGATCGGGGCGGTGACCAGTCTGGGCCGCAGCCAGGCTCGAGAGCTGGTCTTGCTCGCGAGCTCGGTGTCGCGCGACCATGCCCAGATCAGGCGGGGCGAGGTGGGCTGGGAGCTGCGCGACCTCGGGAGTCGGAACGGGACATCACAACCCAGCTCGACTACCAACCACCCGTCTACGTGGGGATTACATCAGCTGCTTCCACCGCGCGTAGAGCAGCAGCATGATCGTCTTGCCGTCGACGATCTGGCCGGCGTCGATCATCGCGAGGGCGTCGTCGAAGGGCAGCTCGAGGACCTCGATGTCCTCGCCCTCGTGGGCGAGGCCGCCGCCGCCGGAGGTGCGATCGGCGGTGGTGTACTCGGCGACGAAGAAGAACAGCTTCTCGGTGACGGAGCCGGGGCTCATATAGGACTCGAAGATCTTGGTGACGTTGGCGATCTTGACGCCGAGCTCCTCCTCGATCTCGGCCTGGATCGTCGTCTCGGGGGAGCGCGCGTCGAGCAGGCCGGCGCAGGCCTCGGTCAGGAGGTCGCTGGCGCCGTTGACGAACGCGGGATAGCGGAACTGGCGGGTGAGCAGCACGGTGCGGCGCGAGCGATCGAAGAGCAGGACGGTGGCGCCGTTGCCGCGGTCGTAGGTCTCGCGGGTGAGCAGCTGCCAGGCGCCATCGCCGCGCTGAAACGACAGCGTGGTCTTCTTGAGCACCGCCCAGTCGTCGGCGAGGGTCTCGACCTTTTCGATGCGGATGCGTTCGGCCAGCGGGCGGGGATCGGGCGTGCGGGTCATGGGGCTCCGGGCAAAGCAGGGGCAGCGGCGTGGATGAGCTCGAGGATCTCGGACAGCTGAGCGATCGGATGACGGCAGTGCGGCGCGGTGGCGATCGCGGCCTGGTGACCATGGTCGACGAACAGGAACTTCCAGCCCTGGGCGGCCGCGACCTCGTAGTCGTGGTCGGTGTCGCCGACGTAGACCACGCTGTCGGGCGGGGCGGCGAGCCGGGCGGCGAGCTCGGCGCCGAGCTGGAGCTTGGTGGCCGCGAGGTGATCGCCCAGGCCGGCGACGTGATCGAACAGGTCGTCGAGCTGCTTGGCGCGCAGGTTGAGCGCCAGGGTCTCGTGGTGCGACGCCGACAGGATGTGGACGCCGACGCCGGCGGCGCGCAGCGCGGCGAGCAGCTCGCGCGCGCCCGGGTGCAGCGGGCAGTCGTCGACCGCGGCGTTGAACCGGGCGACGTAGCTGGCCATGACCTGGCGCAGGCCGAGGTCGTCGTGCGGGAAGCCGATCGACCGGTAGAACCCGGCGATCGGAAACCCGAACGCGCGGCGGTAGTCGTCGCGGCTGATCGGCGCGAGCCGGTGCTCGGTGCGCAGCGCGTTGACCGTGGCCAGCGCGAGCGCGAAGTCGTCGAGCAGGGTGCCGTTCCAGTCGAACACAACGTGGCGGATCATGGCGTGAACCGGGCGCGCAGGGCCGACGCCGCGACGCGCGCGCGAAACGCCGGCGACAGGAGCTGGTCGGCCGGCTCGATCAGGTGGATCACCCCGAGCAGCTTGCGCAGCACCGCCGGGTCGACCGCCGAGGCCTCGGACACCAGCGAACCATACGCGTGCTGCAGCGCGAGCCGCCAGCCGCGCGGCCCGGCGACTTCGGGGAACCGCAGATCCTCGGCCTCGGCCATCGCCCACGGCGCGTCGACCTGCGCCGCGATCCGGCGCTGCACGTCGCGCGTGGCCTCGGCCGAGCCGCCGGCGGCGACCAGCCCGCCGAGCGCCTGATCGAGCACCTCCACCTCCATCGCGCTGACCGTCATGCCCTGGCTGTAGATCGGATTGAGGCTGCAGACCGCGTCGCCGATCACCAGGAACCGCCCCGGCCAGGTGAGGAGCTCCTCGTAGTGCCGGCGCAGCCCGCCGGGAATGCGATAGATCGAGACGTCGGACAGCGGCTCGGCGCGCCGGATGACGTCGTAGATCGCCGGGTCGGGCAGGCCGCGCAGGAACTCGAG
>DASWOO010001283.1:0-4310 GCA_036404335.1 Kofleriaceae bacterium | reverse complement strand
TGGCACGCGGGCGCCCGGCCCGACGATCCATGGGCGGCGTGGCGGCCGCGGCCGGCGCATCGCCTCGATCGCGGCGCGAGCGGCCTGCTCGTGATCGCCAAGCGCGCCGCGATCCACGACGCGATCCGCGCGCTGCTCGCGAGCCACGCCGTCGAGCGGCGCTATCGCGCGACGGTCCACGGCCGGGTCGCCGGCGACGCCGGCACGATCGACGCGCCGCTCGGCCGCGATCCGGTGAACGATTACCGCCGTGCGGTCGTGCCGGGCGGCCAGCCCGCGGTCACGCACTACCGGGTGATCCGCCGCGACGCCGCGACCACCGAGCTCGCGCTCTCGCTCGCCACCGGCCGGACCCACCAGATCCGCGCGCACCTCGCCAGCCTCGGCCATCCGATCGTCGGCGACACGCTGTACGGCGCGCCATCCGGAACCTCCGGCGGCGCCGATCCGCACGCGATCGCCCTGCGCGCGATCGAGCTTTGCCTGCCGCATCCGGGCGGCGGCGCGCCGATCGCCTGCCAGGCGTGAGCGACACGGCCTACCATCGCGACATGCGATGAAGCGTGAGCCGGCGCGAGCGCAGCCGCGCGCTGCAGGCGGCTACGGCGCGCTGGCCTCGAGGTGGTAGAGGAAGCCCGACGAGTCGGTCATGTAGATCTCGTGGTGCCCGTCCTCGTGGAAGCTGGTCGGGTGGAGCGGGAAGCTGCCGGTGAGGTCGACGATCTCGAGGGTGCGATCGGCGCGGAGCCGGGCCTTGGCGTACGCGCCGCCGAAGTCGCCGTAGAAGTACCAGCCGACCAGGTCGGGGTAGCACGTGCCGCGATAGACCTGGCCGCCGACGATCGCCTCCCACGCCGGGTGCATGCGCTCGTCCTTCGGGAACACCTTGCCGGTCGGATCGCACGGCGCGCGGTAGCACAGGCTGCCCTCGTACATGGTCCAGCCGAGGTTCGCGCCGCGCTGCTCGGACGGCGCGAGCACGTCGAGCTCTTCGACCCGCTCGCCGCCGACATCGGGGATCCACATGTCGCCGGTCGGCCGGTCGAACGTCCAGCGCCACGGGTTGCGCAGGCCGAGCAGCCAGATCTCGGGGGCGCCGCCGCCGGCCGCGAACGGGTTGCCGCTCGGGATGCCGTATGGCTTGCCCGCCGCCGGGTGGTCGACGTCGATGCGCAGCATCTTGCCGAGCAGCGAATTCAGATCCTGCGGATTGCTGTTGGTCCCGCCGCCGTCGCCGGTGCCGATGTAGAGCAGGCCATCATTGCCAAACTCCATCATGCCGCCATTGTGGTTCACGGCCGGATCCGCGATCGACAGGACCTCGCTGCACGTCGGGTTCGCGAGGTTGGGGTCGGCCGCGCTGACGCTGCACTGCGCGGCGACGTCGCGCAGCGTGCCCGCGGCCGGATCGCCGGTCGTGTAGAACACGTAGAACAGCCCGTTCTCGGCGTAGCGCGGGTGGAACACCAGGCCGAGCAGGCCCAGCTCGGTGCCCTTGCTGGTATCGATGACCGGGCCGCCGTTGGCCGCCGACAGATCGATGAACGGCGCCGCGCGCTTCACGCCGTCGACGAAGACGTAGATCTGGCCGCGCGCGCCGACCAGGAACAGGCGCGGATCCGCGGGCGGCGCGACCACCAGCGTCGCGATCCCGGCGAGCTGGCCGAGCTTGCGAAAGCTGAGCGTCGAGCCCGCGACCGGGTTCGCGCACGCGGGCAGCTCGGGCGCATCGGGGACCACCGCCGCGACATCGTCCGGCGGCACCACGGCGGCGTCATCCGGCGGCACCACGGCCGCGTCGTCGAGCGCGGCCCCGGCGCCGTGATGCTTGCCACACGCGGCGGCGACGACGAGCGCGGTGATCCAGGCAGTGCGTGAGTGCATCGCCGCGCATCGTACCAGCGAACCCGCGCGCGGCACCGGCGTTCCGCGATCAGCCGGCCCGTGCGGCTTCGCTCGCCGAGGTCGCGCGCAGGAAGTGCAGCAGCAGCTGGTCGTGCTCGTCGCGCAGGATGCGCAGCTCGGTCGGCCAGGCGGCCGCGGCCCGGCGAACATCGTCGCAGACCCGCTCGAACGTCACGCAATCGCCGGTGATGCAGCCGGCGTGCTCGCCGTCCGGCGGCGCCGCGAGCGGGATCGCGGCGGGGTGGAGGTCGACGGAGCGAGTCGCTTCGGGCGCACGCACGTACAGCAAGTATGGCTTGCGCTCGATGATCGCGTCGTCGCGATGGCGGCGCGTGAAGTAGTCGACGCCGCCCACGCGCGGCACGTCGCCTAGCAGCTCGAGATCGGCGAGCGAGAGGTGCGCGTAGCTGCGACCTTCGCACGCGTTGCTCACGATGTCCTTCGCACACGACATCTCCATCGCCGAGAGCTCGCGCAGCGCCTGGATCGAGCCGATCGCGCCGAGCTCGTCCTGGTCGCGAAACGCGCGCAGGACCTCGTCGAGCGTGGCTCCGCCGGTCATCGCCGCGCGGGCGCGCGCCGCGGCGACGGAGATTCGCGCGTTCCGGGCTTCGCTCATGGGCAAAGTAGTAGCGCATTTGTTGCACGGCGGGCTGTCACCGTCGTCGCTTGGGATCATGATGCGCGGACATGAGCCGTCGCGCTTCTCCGACCGTGCTGACCGACGCGGTCGCGAGCTTCCAGGCCGAGGTGACCCGCCTGGCGCAAGGCGTCGTCGGCGCCGTCATCCGGTCCGAGCTCGCGCGGCGCGAGTCGATCCCGCTGGTCCGGCCGCGCGGCCGGCCTAAGGGCAGCCGGAACCGCGTGGTGGCGCCGCCGAGCCCACCGGTCGCCGTGCAGCCCGAGCCGCCGGCGTCGCCGCCCGAGCTCGAGGCGCCGCCGGCCGCGGGCAAGCGCACGCCGTGGACGCGCGAGACGATCATCGAGCTGCTCGCGCAGTCGATCGTGAGCGGCGCGCCGACGGACGCGGCGTTCATGACGCGCCACGGGCCGCGGGGCGCGGTCGCGGCGACCCGCCGGCTGTTCGGCCGGTTCGAGGCGGGGATGAACGTCGCCGCGCTGCACGTGTCCCGGCTGTATCCCGAGGGCCTGCCGCAGCAGCGCACCACGATCCGCCGCGCGTCGCGCTGACGGCGTGCATCGCCGCGGCCGCTGCGGCATGCTCGGCAGATGAACAAGCCAACGATCGTCTCTGCCGAGGAGTGGCAGCGCGAACGCGAGACCTTGCTCGCCGCCGAGAAGCAGGCGATGCGGGCGCAGGACGCGGTGGCGGCCCAGCGCCGCCGGCTGCCCATGGTCAGGTTTCGCAACGACTACGCGTTCGAAGGGCCGTCCGGGATCCGGACCTTGCTCGATCTGTTCGAGGGCCGGACCCAGTTGATGGTGTACCAATTCATGGACGTCGGGCCCGACAAGTTCTGCCACGGCTGCACCAAGGTCACCGACAACGTCGTCGACCTCGACGGCCTCGCCGAGCGCGGCGTGAGCTGGGCGCACGTCTCGAACATGCCGCTGGCGCAGATCGAGGCCTACAAGGCCGAGCGCGGCTGGACGATGCCGTTCCTGTCGTCGCGCGGCACGAGCTTCGCGGCCGACTGCGGCGCGCGCGGCTTCATGCTCAACGCGTTCCTGCGCGACGGCGACGAGGTCTATCGCACCTACAGCACGAAGGGCCGCGGCGTCGATCGCGTGCTGTTCGCCCACAACATCCTCGACCTCACGGCGTATGGCCGGCAGGAGGAGTGGGAGGACTCCCCCCCCGGCTGGCCGCGCCACCCGACGTACCTGGGCGGCGGCGAGTAGGTCAGCTCGCGCGCGAGTCAGTACGCCTGGATCGTCGCCCAGACCGAGCTGCCCACGGTGTAGACCACCGCGGCGCCCGAGCCGCCGGGCAGCGGGCCGGGGATCGGCGACGTGCCGGCGGGATCGATCGCGCGCGGGGCGTCGAACGCCGCGGCGCCGGCGGCGAGCCGATCGAGCTGGACGCCGGCGCCGCCGAGCTGCGTCGCGACGAACGCGTCGCCGAGGTCATCGGCGGTGATCGCGCGGGACTGCGCCACGACCACGGCGGGCAGGCCGGCGGTCGCCGTCGAGGTCGTGGGCGCCGCGCTCGGGATCTGGTACAGCGCGGTCGTCGAGCCGCTCGGGCCGCCGGCGACGAAGATCGTGCCGTTGCCGATCGCCCAGTCGGAGTAGTACTCCACGCCCGGCGGGTCGACCTCCGGCGCGAACGTCACGCCGGCGTCCTGGCTCGTGCGAATGTGAAAGGCCGGGGTGTCGGCGACCACCGCGAGCGTCCCGAGCCGGACGTCGAACACCAGGTCGAAGAACGCGATCGACATAGC
>DASWOO010001282.1:0-3736 GCA_036404335.1 Kofleriaceae bacterium | reverse complement strand
GCGTCGGGGTAGCCGGCGGCCGCGACCACCACGCACACCGCCACGCGCGCGTCCCACGCCAGCGCGCCGACCGGCAGCTCGCCGCGCGCGGCGCCGAGCAGTACCGCGCCCAGATCGCCGCGCAGCCGCGCCATCACCGGCTGGGTCTCGGGGTCGCCGAACCGGCAGTTGTACTCGAGCAGGGACGGCGCGCCGGACGGCTCGACCATGATCCCGGCGAACAGCACGCCGCGGTAGTCGATGCCCTCGGCGGCGAGCCCGCGCAGGGTCGGCTCGAGGATCTCGCTGCGGATCCGCGCCAGGATCGCGTCGCCGGGCCACGCCGGCGACACCGCGCCCATCCCGCCGGTATTGGGCCCCAGGTCGCCGTCGAAGATCGTCTTGTGATCCTCGATCGCCGGCAGGACCTCGAGGCGCGCGCCGTCGGTCAACGCCAGGACGCTCAGCTCGCGGCCGGCGATCCGCTGCTCGATCAAGATGGTCTGGCCGGCGTCGCCGAACCGCCGGGCCTCGAGCATCGCGCGCGCCGCGGCGCGGGCCTCGCCGACGTCGGCCGCGACCACCACGCCCTTGCCGGCGGCCAGGCCGTCGGCCTTGACCACCACGCCGCCGGTCGCGGCCAGCCGGTCGATCGCCGCGTCGGCCTCGGCGACCGTCGCCGCGATCGCGAACGGCGCCGTCGGGATCGCGTGGCGCGCGAAGAACTGCTTGCTGAACACCTTGCTGCCCTCGAGCCGCGCCCCGCTCGCGCCCGGGCCGAACGTCGCCACGCCGGCCGCGCGCAGCTGATCGGCCAGGCCGGCGACCAGCGGCGCTTCGGGGCCGACCACGACCAGCTCGACCGCGCGCTCGACCGCGAGCGCCACCAGCAGGGCCGGCTCGCTGACCGCGACGCCGACGCACTCGGCGATCGCCGCGATCCCCGGGTTGCCCGGCGCCGCGATCACGCGGTGCCCGCCGCGCACCAGCCGCCAGACCAGCGCGTGCTCGCGGCCGCCGCTGCCGATGACGAGGATGTTCATGGCCGATCTATAGCGCAGGCGGAGGTCACGAGAAGAACCGGCGCCACGCGAGATCGGTGAGCAGCACGTCGCGGCTCGGCGCCTCCATCCGCAGCAGCGCGAACCGGAGCAGGCCTTGCAGATCGAGCGGCCGGCGGGTCGCGGGCGCGCGCTCGTCCTCGAGCACCAGCCACCACACGCCGAGCGCCATCGCGACTGACATCCCGGGCTGCTCGACGAACATCAGCCGCGGGTGGCGCCGGACGCGCTCGAACAAGATCACCCGGCCGTCGCGCAGCGCGAGCGCGTCGCCGGCGCAGATCTTGAGCGCGGTGGCGTCGACGTGCCGGCAGCCCAGCTCGAGGTGGGCGAACGCGGCGTAGAGCGCGAGCAGGTCGGCCGGCAGCTCGACGCCGAGCCGCGCGGCGAACTCGACGTGGCTGCACGGCGCGCCGAGCGCGCACAGCTCGGGGAACCGCACCGACAGCGCGTTGAGCTCGGCGATCTCGCGCCACGGCGGCGGCGCCGGCGGCGGGTGCAGCCGGGCCCGCGCGGCCTCGCAGCCGCCGCGCGCGTCCTCGAGCTGCGGGTAGCCGGCGCGGCGCAGCACGTCGAGCAGGCGCAGCGCGTCGCCCGGCCGATCGGCGAGCGCGCCCAGCAGCCGGCCGCGCACCAGGTCGAGCAGCCGGACGCCCAGCGCGTCGGCCTCGGCGCGCTCGATCACGACGCCGTCGACCAGGCACACGCCGAGGTGCTGGACTCGCTGGTGGAACACCTGGACGAACGCGTCGAACGGCTCGCGCTCGAAGCGCTGGTGCAGATCTTCGATCACGGGCGGGCGAGCATAGCTCGGGCCGAGGTCCGGACGATATCCGGACGCGCTTCAGCGACCGAGCGCCGCGCGCTGAGCCGGCCGCGCCGGATCAGTGCCTGAAGTGCCGCATGCCGGTGAACAGCATCGCGAGCTTGTGCTCGTTGGCCGCGGTGATGACCTCCTCGTCGCGCACCGAGCCGCCGGGCTGGACCACGGCGACCGCGCCGGCCGCGGCGAGCACGTCGACGCCATCGCGGAACGGGAAGAACGCGTCCGACGCCACCGCGGCGCCGGCGAGCTTGTCGCCCGCCTTGCGCTCGCAGATCCGCACCGAGTCGACCCGGCTCATCTGGCCGGCGCCGATCGCCACGGTCACGCCGTCCTTGGCGAACACGATCGCGTTGGACTTGACGTGCTTGGCGACCCGCCACGCGAACGCCAGATCCGCGCGCTCGCGATCGCTGGGCGCGCGCGCCGTCGCGACCTTGGCCGCCGCCAGGTCGACCATGCCGTGATCGACGCTCTGGACCAGCGCGCCGCCGGCGACCGTCCGGACCGACCACGCGACCGCGTCGGTCGGCGGCTGCCACGCGCCGCCCGCCGCCACGAGCCGCAGGTTCTTCTTGCTCGCCAGCACCTCGCGCGCGGCGGGCGCGTAGCCCGGCGCGACGACTCACTCCAGGAAGGTCTCGACCAGGAGCTTCGCCAGCGCCTCGTCGACCTCGCGGTTGACCGCGACGATGCCGCCGAACGCCGAGGTCGCGTCGGCCTCGCGCGCCCGGTGGTACGCGGTCGCCAGATCGTGCGCCGTCGCCACACCGCACGGATTGTTGTGCTTGACCACGACCGCGACCGGCTCGGCGAACTCGAGCGCGAGGCCGAGCGCGGCGTCGAGGTCGAGGATGTTGTTGTACGAGAGCTGCTTGCCGCCGAGCACCTCGGCCGTCGCGATCGTCGGCCGCGCGCTCGGCGTCGCGGTCAGCGGCGAGCGCGCGTCGCCGTAGAACGCCGCCTTCTGGTGCGGGTTCTCGCCGTAGCGCAGCTCGTACAGCCGGCGCCACTGCAGCGACAGCGTGTCCGGCAGCTCGCGCCGCGCCGGCGCCGCGGTCCGCGCCTCGGCCGCCGCGTCGTCGATCGACGACAGGTAGCCGGCGATCGCCGCGTCGTACGCCGCGGTGTGCGAGAACGCCGTCCGCGCCAGCGCCAGCCGCTGCCCGGCCGATAGCCCCTCGCCCTGGACCGCCTCGATCACCCAGCGGTAGTCGTCCGGATCGACCACGACCGCGACCCGCTCGTGGTTCTTGGCCGCCGACCTCAGCATCGACGGACCACCGATGTCGATGTTCTCGATCGCGTCCTCCAGCGTCGTGCCGGGCTTCGCGATCGTCGCTTCGAATGGATACAGGTTCACCACGACGAGACCGATCGGCACGATGTCGTGCGCCGCCATCTCGGCCTGGTGCGCCGGCGTGTCGCGCCCGAGCAGCCCGCCGTGGATCTTCGGATGCAGCGTCTTCACGCGGCCGTCGAGGATCTCCGGCGCGCCGGTGTGCGCCGACACCTGCGTCACCGGCACGCCCGCCGCGCTCAGCGCCGCGGCGGTGCCGCCCGTCGACAGGATCTCGACGCCGAGGCCGTGCAGCGCGTTCGCCAGCTCGACCACGCCCCGTTTGTCACTTACCGATACCAGCGCGCGTCGGATCATGGCGCGCCGTATACCAGCTTCGCCCGCGCGTTGCCACACACGCGCGGGGTCGCGGATCAGTTCTCTCGCGCCACCTTGCCGGCGAGCAGATCGGCGCCGAGCTCGTCGGGCGACGGCGAGCCCATCTTGAGCTTGAGCAGGCCGCGGACCTCGACCTGGCGGATGCGCTCGCGGGTCAGGTTCATGATCTCGCCGACCTCCTCGAGCGTGATCCCG
>DASWOO010001281.1:0-2394 GCA_036404335.1 Kofleriaceae bacterium | reverse complement strand
GAGCAGGTGCCGCGGGTCGGCCGGATGGCCAAGCTCGCCGAGATCGACGCGCTGTCGCATCGCATGGTCGCGGGCCTGCTCGCCAGCCGCAAGCACGAGCTGGCGATCGAGGATCCGGACCTGGCAGCGTTCGTGCTGGTGTCGTCGATCGAGGCGATCACCCATCGCGCGGCGCTGTTCGCGCCGGAGCGGCTGCGCGACCCGCGGCTGATCGACGAGAGCTGCGCGATGGTCCGCCGCTACCTCGGCGTCGCCGAGGGCTAAAGTCACGCGCCCGCGCGAATCCGCGGCGCGCCGGTTTGCACCGGGGGCGATCTGGTCGAAGACTTCGCGGATGAAGCGCCTCGCCTGTTCGCCCTTGCTGCTGCTCGCCGCTTGTCTGCCGCCGGGCACGGGGCCCGGCGCCGCGGGCCCGGCGACCCCCGGCGCGAGCTGCCCGGCCGCGACCGACATCCTGGTCGCCTCGTACCTCACCCCGGGCCAGGACGACCGCGGCGCGCCGGCGCCGGGCCACACCGGCTGGGTCCTGCCGCTCGCCGCGCAGGGCGTGGCGTCGACCCAGGGCCGGCCCGAGTACGCCCAGATCCAGCCGGCCGAGGCCACGGCCGCCGGTGTGCCGCCCGCGCCGCCGGCGGTGTGGCTAATGCTGCCCGGGCAGCAGCCGTGCCGCGCCACGGCCGGCGCGTACTACGCCGCCGTCGTCGAGTCGTCGGCGCCGAGCCTGACCTACGGCGTCGAGCTCACCGGCTGCGCGCCGCCGCCGCGCGAGCAGCAGCAGGACGCCGAGGCGATCGCGCTGGTCGCCGCGCAGCCGCCGAGCGAGTGCCAGGTGCTGACCCCGCAGCCGGTCGCCGAGCGGCTCGGCGAGCTCGACGCGCAGAAGCAGTGGCAGCGCCCGACCAAGCAGACGCCGCTGCCGCCGGCGCTCGCCGCCGCGCTGCCGCCGCACGACTGCCAGGCGCCCGGCTGCGAGCAGCTGTGGACCGTCGCCCAGGTCCAGGTCGCCAACAAGCCCGTCGCCTGGACCGGCGCGGTCAACTGGCTCACCGTGCCGGCCGGCGCACCGCCCGCGAGCGCGTGCACCTGGAAGGCCGAGACCTTCGCCGGCTTCTTCGTCCCCGGCCCCGACGGCCGCGCCACCAAGGTCACCGACGGCCAGGATCACCCGCTGATCCTCAGCGCCGTCCTCGCCGATCGCACCGGCCCGCGCGCCCTGATCGCCGAGGGCGCCGGCGAGTACACCGTCTACGACCTCGCGCCGTCCACCGCGTCGCCCGGCGCCTCGCTCGCCAGTCCGGCCGCCGGACAACCCGGCGACCCGTACGCCAGCCCCGCCGCGCCCGCGCCCATCCCCGCGGCTTCCGGCCCCGGCTTCATCCCGAAGGTCGCCCGCCACCTCGTCTGGCTCATGCTGTCGCCCGAGGCCTACACCATCGACGAGCGCATCGGCCCGCAATGCGAAGACGCCGCCGCGGCGCCGAAGTCGGCTCCGTAGCAAGTCCTCTCCGTTCCCGGTATCCTCATCGTATGGCCGACCGCGCCCGCAAGATCCTGGAAGACGCGATGACGCTGTCGGATGGCGAGCGCCTCGAGCTTGCCGAGCAGCTGTTTTCGAGCGTGCCCACCGATGCCGCTCACCTCGCGGAGCTGGAGCACCGCGCACGTCGCGCGATCGCTGATCCACATGGTGGCGAATCCTGGGACGTGGTCAAGCGTCGGCTCTCGGCACGCTTCGCCGCTCGATGACCAGGACGCTTCGCGTCGACGCCGAGGCCGAAATCGAGATCGCCGAGGCGATCGAACGCTATGATCGCGAGCGGGAAGGGCTGGGCGTGGCGTTCTGGTCTACGGTGAGCGATGCGCTCGACACGCTCGTCGCTCCCGGGCCCGAGTGTGGCCCGATCATCGGTGTCGCCCCGGAGCTGGGCATTCGCCGCAAGCTGCTATCTCGTTTCCCGTATGCGATCGTGTTCATCGAGACCGATACCACCGTACGGGTCATCTCGGTGATGCACGGCCGTCGTCTGCCGGCTTACTGGCTACGTCGTCTGTGACGCATGGTCTCCAGCGCGTGGACGGAAACGTGCCACGATCGGGGCCATCCATGCTGAACAAGCTGCTCATTGCCAATCGCGGCGAAGTGGCGGTCCGGGTCGCGCAAGCGGCGACGGAGCTCGGGATCGCGACGGTCGCGGTGTACGCGGAGGACGACGTCCGATCGCTGCATCTGCGGCGGGCGAGCGAGGCGGTGGCGCTGGGCGCGTCGGGGCCGGCGGCGTACCTCGACATCGAGCGGCTGATCGGCGTGGCCCGGGCGACGGGCTGCGATGCCGTGCATCCCGGCTATGGCTTCCTCAGCGAGCGGGCGGCGTTCGCGCAGGCGTGCGCGGCGGC
>DASWOO010001280.1:0-3788 GCA_036404335.1 Kofleriaceae bacterium | reverse complement strand
GAGAATTCGCCGGCGAAGATCCGCCGGGTACCGTCGGCGCTTATCGGGGCGAAGTTTGAGGATCTCGCGATAGAGCGACTTGCCTTCGTCGAATGGGGTCATCCATCGACGCCACCAGCTCGTATGTCCCCGCGCAGGACGGGGTAGCGCGAGGCCTTACAGTCTCCCGCGAAATGAAAATTTCGCTCTGGGAGGCAGCGCTCGCTCGAAGCGCTGGGCTGTGAGCGGGCCGCGCAGCTACCCCTTGCGCCGCGCGGCGGGCCGGTCATCAGCCCGTCCACATGATCTCCCGCCACCCCTCGCTCGAGCGCTGGGTCACCGTGCCCGAGCAGGCGCGATTAATGTGAGGGTTCGACCTCGGCGGTGGCGTCGGCCTCGCTCGTGGCGTCGGCCTCGGTCGTGATGTCGACCGCGACCGTGGCGGTGGCGTCGGCCTCGGTCGTGGTGTCGACCGCGACCTCGGCGGTGGCGTCGACCGCGACCGTGGCGGTGGCGTCGACCTCGGCGGTGGCGTCGGCCTCGCTCGTGGCGGCGGCCTCGGTCGCGGCGGCGGCCTCGGTCGTGGCGGCGGCCTCAGGCGTGGCCTCGACGGTGGCGTCGGCCCCGGTCGTGGCCTCGGCGGTGGTCGCGGCGCGGCGGCCGGTGACCAGGACCTCCTCGCGGCCGTCGTCGGCGACGTGGCGGACCAGGCGGTACGTCGTGTTGCCCTCGGCGCGCGCGACCTCGGGCGCGGCGATCAGGAGCTGCAGATCGAGCGTGCGGCACAGGTCGAACAGCACGCCGAGGTTGTCGCGCGACAGCCGGTTGGCCTCGTCGAGGAACAGGAACCGCAAGCTGCCGCTGGTCCGGCGCGCGCGGAGCAGATTCGCGTCGCGCTCCCACTCGGTGAGCACGACCATCATCACCGCGGCGCCGACGCCGATCGCCTCGCCGGTCGATAGCCGGGTCGGGCTCGCCGACTCCCAGTCGCCCGAGGTCTGGCGCCGGATCTGGACCGCGAGCTCGAGGTACTCGCGATAGTCGAGCAGGCGCTCGCCGCCGCCGCGGCCGCCGCCGTAGCGCCGGAAGATCTCGTCGAGCGCTTCCTCGATCGGGATCGACGACATGAACAGCAGCTCCTGCGCCTCGCCGAGCCGCAGCGCGCGCAGGATCTGCTCCATGCGCTCGATGCGGCGCAGCTCGACGCGAATGCCGTGGACGCTGCCAAACTTGATGCCGTCGAGGTGCTGGTTGAGCCGGCGGACCTGACCGCCCGCGCGGCGCAGCTGGATATCGATGCCGCGCGCGACGTCCTCGGACGCGCCGCGCAGGTCGTGCTCCTGGCGGGCGAGCCGGCCCTCGAGCACGTCGAGGTGGCTGCGCAGCCGCTCGAGCGCGAGCAGCGGCTCGTCGACCTCGACGACCTGCGCCGGCACGCGGTGGCGCAGCCACTCGCGGGTCAGCTGCCAGGCCTTGAGGTAGCTCGGGCCGTCGAGCGCGAGCGCGCGGGCCTGATCGGCGAGCTCGGCGCCGCCGCGCGCGCGGCCGACGCGGTCGAGCAGGACCTCGCGCTTGCTCCACGCGTCCGCCGTGAGCTGGACGCTGGTCCGCCCGGCGTGCGCGGCGCTGGCCAGCGCGGTCTGCAGCAGGCCGGCGGTGTCGGCGGTCTCGCGCAGCTCGGCCCACGCCGCCGCGGCCGGTCCGGCAGCGCGGGTCTCGGCGGTCAGCCGGGCGCTGGCCTCCTCGGCGGCGCGCGCGGCCTGATCGCGGCGCTCGGCGGCGAGCGCGGCGGCGGTGACCAGCGCGCGCAGGTCGGCCTCGATGCCGTTGGCGTAGTCGATCGCGGCCGAGACCAGCGCCTCCTGATCGGCCGCCTCGCGCACCGTCGGCGGGCCGCCGAGCGCGACCAGCTCGCCGGCGGCGCGATCGCGGTGCGCGGTGGCCGCCGACAGCTGGGCCTCGGCGGCGTGCGCGGCGGCGGTCGCGGCCTCCCACGCGGCGTCGGCGGCGTCGGCGGCGGCCTCGGCGACCTCGGCGGCGGCGCGGGCATCGCCATGCTGGCGCTCGAGCGCCGGCGCCAGGCTCGACTCGGCGGCGAGCGCGTGCTCGGCGTCGCCCCACGCCGCGGCCTGGCGGTTGCCGAGCACGTCCTCGAGCGCGGCCCGGGCGAGGAACAGGCGATCGAGCTCGCCGGCCAGCTCGGCGATCCGCGCGGCCTGCGCGGCGCGCTCGGCGTCGTCGGGCGGCGGCCGGCGCAGCACGTCGGCGAGCTCGGCGAGCGTGACGCGCGCGGCCGCGACGCGCTCGAGCTCGAGGCGGGTGGCAGCCAGCTCGTGGCGCTGGCCGGCGAGCTCGGCCGCGCGCGCGGCGTGATCGGGGCCGTCGATCAGCACGGCGTCGCCGAGCAAGCGGCGCAGGCCATCGCGCCGGCGCCGCGCCTCGGTCGCGCGGGCGTGGGCCGAGCGCACCCGGTCCTCGAACGCGAGCGCGGCCAGCTCGCGGCCGGCGATGTCGGCGTGGATCCGCGCGCGCTCCTCGGTCGGATCGCCGGCGAGCCAGACCTGGGCGTGCGCCGCGAGCAGCTCGGCGTCGCGCCGCCAGCCGGCGAGCACCGCCGCGCGCGCGGTCAGCTCGTCGATCACCTCGCCATCGCGCGCGACCTCCGCGTACAGCTCGGCGACCTGGCGCTCGCGCGCCCGGCGGCCCAGGCTCGGCTGCGCGACGCGCCGGGTGACCCGCACGCCGAACGGCTCGCGCGTGACGACGTCGTCGCCGCCGGCCGTGGTGACCCTGGCGGCGCCGGCGCCCTCGGCCGCGGGGTCGAGCGCGAGCTGCGGCGGCGCGGCGTCGGGGCCGGGCTCGACGTCGAGCTGCGAGCCGGCGGCGACCAGCCAGACCGACGGCCGCGCGCGCTCGCCGCCCTGGAGCTTGCGCGCGGCGGCGATCGGATCGTCGACGATCAGCGCGCCGGCGAGCGGGCCGAGCCGGGCCTCGACCCAGCTCGCGGCCTCGACGTCGAGATCCTCGAACCGCTCGGCGAGCAGCTCGCCGCCCAGCTCGTCGCGCAGCCGCGCCAGCTCGGGGTCGGTGCCCGTGCCGCTGCGCTCGAGCGCGGTCGCGCGCAGCCGGACCTGCTCGCGGGCGGCCTCGCGCTCGGCGCGGCGCTGGACCAGCGCGCGCTGCGCCTCGAGGACCCGGTCGCGGATCGCCAGGATCGCGGCCGGCGTCGCCGCGCCGAGCTCGGCCAGCTCCGGCTGCGCGGCGAGCCGATGCGCGGCCTGCGACGCCAGCGCCCACGAGATCAGCCGGTCATCGACCGCTGCCAGCCGCTCGCGCAGCTGGGCGAGCTGCGGCCGCGGATCGGCGGTGTCGCGCGCGTCGGCCTCGGCCTGGGCCAGCGCCTGCTCGACCTCGTCGAGCGTGCGGACGACGACGGCGGTCGCGCTGCCCGCCTCCGGCGCGAACGCCAGGCGCAGCTCGGCCGCGAGCTGGAGCGCCGCGGCCTGGCGCGACGCCAGCCGCTCGGCGTCGCGCTGCTCGCGCTCCAGCTCGTGCGCGCGGCCGAGCAACGCATCGCGCTCGGCGAGCCGCGACAGCAGCGCGCGCGCCCGGCGATACACCGCCTCGGGCTCGGCGTCCGCGGTGCCGGCCTCCGCGGCGGTGCCGGCCTCGCCCGCCCCGCCGCCAGCGGCCGATCCACTGCCAGCGGCCGATCCACTGCCAGCAGCCGATCCATTGCCAGCGGCCGGTCCACTGCCAGCGGCCGGTCCACTGCCAGCGGCCGATCCACTGCCAGCGGCCGATCCACT
>DASWOO010001279.1:0-1681 GCA_036404335.1 Kofleriaceae bacterium | reverse complement strand
CTCGACCAGCTCGACCCCCAACGCGCCCAGCTCGGGCACGCCGGGCACGTCGGGCACTGCCACCCACTAGCGGCGAGCTATCGGAGGCGCCGCGGCGGGGCCATCGCGGTCCCGGCGCGGCGCGGATCCACGGCTACAGCTCGTCGAGCCGGTCCAGCGTGTCGCCCGAGGGGTCGAACGTCGACTCGAGCGAAAGCTGATGCTCGGCGGGCGGCGCGGGCGGGGCTTCGGGCGGCGGGTCGGCCACCACGGGTGGCGCGGCCGTGCTCGCGGCGTCGGGGTCGACCGGCTCGACCAGCACGACGCCCTCGCCGGTGCACTCGACGCACATCGCGCCCATCGGCCCGCCCGGCGGCGGCACCACGGCGCGCGGGATGACCCGGCCGATCCAGCCGGCGAGCCGCTCGGCGTCGACGAACACCGTGCCCGCCGCCGGCAGCTTGACCCGGGTCAGCGGCCGGCGCAGCCGCAGCGCGATCGCGCCGTCGCCGCGGAACTGCACGACCGGCAGCTTGCCGCGCAGGCCCGGGACGTTGCCGTTCTCCCAGCGCAGCGAGGCCTCGAACGCGAACACCAGGTCTTCGCGCAGGTACAGGATGTCGTCGTCGAGGCTGACCGCGGTGAACGCGTGCTTGCCGGGGACGGCGATCAGGTAGCCGGTGCCCGACACCGCGTGCAGCGGCGAGCCGCCGTGGTCGAACGGCTCGTCGGTGTTGTGGCCGCGCGACCGGCGCATCGCCGGCTCGTAGCTGAGGTCGCCGCCGGTGATGTGCACGCCGTCGAGCCGCGACATCACGCGCTCGGTGACCCGGATGGTCAGCGCGCCGCCGACGCCGAGCTCGATCGCCTCGTCGCCGTCGTCGGGCCGGATCAGCTCGTCGGTCGCCAGCTCGGACAGCGGCCGCGGCGGGATGCCCCCGGCCTTGGTCCGGACGGTGGCCGCCGCGGGCGTCGGCGTGGCGACCGCGACCGCGCGCGAGATCATCGAGGCCTCGTCGCCGCTCGCGGCCGGCGCCGGCACGGCCTCGGCGCGCGGGATCACGAACTGCATCGACTCGCTGTGGCGGCCGGGCGCGTCGTCGGTCGAGATCTGCGGCGCCGATTGCCGGCGGGGCGGGGCGCTCGGCGGCCGGGTCCGCGGCGCCTCCTGCGCTTCGGGCGGCGGGACGAAGCCCTGGCTGACCGACAGCGGGTTGCGCGGCCTGGGCGCCGTCCCGGCCTCGGCGGCGCGCGCGGCGTCGATCATCCCCTGCGGCGAGCGGCCGAGCTGCGCGTGGATCCGCTCGCGCTCGTCCGCCGGCAGGTTCGACTCGATCTCGATCGCCAGCTCGTTCTGCCCGGCGATCAGGAACGCGCGGTAGGCCTCGTCGTAGCGGCCGGCGCGCGCGTAGGCCAGGCCGAGGTAGCTGACGGCGCGGCCCTGGCTGGGGTCGAGCGCGCGGCTCTCCTCGAGCGCGGTGATCGCCTGATCGGCGTCGTTGAGCTTCAGGTACACCAGGCCCAGGTTCAGCCGGTGCGACGCGTCGGTCGGCGCGCGCTCGACGAGCTGCTCGTACAGCGAGCGCGCCTCGGTGAACTCGCCGGCCCGGAAGTGCGACAGCCCGAGCAGCGCGAGCACGCGCGGGTTGTCGGCCTCGAGCTCGAGCGCGGCGCGAAACGAGCGCTGCGCCTCGCCGAGCTG
>DASWOO010001278.1:0-7153 GCA_036404335.1 Kofleriaceae bacterium | reverse complement strand
GGCGTCACCGTCGAGGGCAGGATGACGACGAACCGCGCGCCGTCGCCCGGCGTCGATTCGACGCGCAGGCCGCCACTGTGGGCGCGGATCACGCCGAGGACCGCGGCGAGCCCGATGCCGTGGCCGAGCGGCTTGGTGGTGAAGAACGGCTCGAAGATCCGGCGCCGGGTATCGCAGGTCATGCAGGGGCCGTCGTCGGCGATCACGAGCTCGACGTAGGTGCCGGCGGCCGCGGTGACGACGTCGTCGGCGTGGGCCAGGCCGTCGTGGTGGCACAGCCGGCCGGTGATCGCGATCGCGCCGCCGCGGCTGCCCAGGGCGTCGCGCGCGTTGTTGATCAGGTTGAGCAGCACCTGGCGGACCTGCGAGGCGTCGCCGCGCAGCGCGAGCTCGGCGCCGAGCTCGGCCGAGACCAGGACGTTGGCCGGCATCGTCGCCGCCGAGATCCGCAGCAGCTCGTCGAGCAGCGGCCGCGGCGCGACCCGGGTCATCGCGACGCCGCGCCGGCCGGCGTAGGTCAGCAGCTGATCGGTCAGCTCGGCGGCGCGCAGGCTGGCCTGGCGGATGTTCTCGAGCGCGGCGCGGCCGGGCGCGGCCGCCGGCATCTCGCGCAGCGCGAGGTCGGCGTTGCCGAGGATCGCGGCGAGCAGGTTGTTGAAGTCGTGCGCGAGGATCTCGGCGCCGGCGGCGGCATCCGGCGTCGCCGGGCGCAATGGATCCTTCACGTGACGCGACTATGGCACAAGCGCGCGGCGGCCCGGCGCGCGGCGAGCCGCGGCTCACGCGCGCGACGCGCGGGGGGTGCGTTACCGCCGTAGATCTACAGCCGCGGTGCGCGTTCACGCCTGGGCACGGCGTCGGATTCGGCTATGCTCGCCGGCGTGGTTCGCATCGAGCGCGAGGGCCCCGTCACGATCGTCATCCTCGATCGCGCCGGGGTGAAGAACGCCGTCGATCGCGCGACCGCCGACGAGCTGGCCGACGCGTTCCGCGCGTTCGATGACGACGCGAGCGCCCGGGTCGCGGTGCTGTACGGTGACCACGGCACGTTCTGCGCCGGTGCCGATCTCAAGGCGATGGCGGGCGGCGCGCCCAACCGGGTCGAGCTCGATGGCGACGGCCCGATGGGGCCGACCCGGCTGGTGCTGGGCAAGCCGGTGATCGCGGCGATCGCGGGCTACGCAGTCGCCGGCGGCCTCGAGCTCGCGCTGTGGTGCGACCTGCGGATCGCCGAGGCGGACGCCACGCTCGGCGTGTTCTGCCGGCGGTTCGGCGTGCCGCTGATCGACGGCGGCACGGTCCGGCTGCCGCGGCTGATCGGCCTGTCGCGGGCGATGGACCTGCTCCTTACCGGGCGCGCGGTCGCGGCCGACGAGGCGCTGGCGATAGGCCTGGTCAATCGCGTGGTGCCCCGGGGCGAGGCGCTTACCGAGGCCAAGCGGCTCGCGGTCCAGCTCGCGGCGCTGCCCCAGGCCGCGATGCTCGCCGACCGGATGTCGGCCTACGTCCAGCACGATCTGCCGGTCGACAAGGCGCTGGCCTACGAGGTCGAGCACGGCCGCGACGCGCTGGCCGAGGGCCTGGCCGGCGCGCGGCGGTTCTCGGCGGGCGAGGGCCGGCACGGGGAGCCGGCGGCGTGACGCGCGGCGCGGCCGCGGTGCTCGCCGGCTGGTCGCTCGCGCTGGCGGCGATGGCGATCAACGGCTGCGTCGTGCGCCGGCTGACCGGCCCGCGGCTGACCGGCACCTGCGACGGCGCGTGCGACCACTACGTCGAGTGCAAGCCCGGGCATCGCCCGGTCGACCGCGAGCGCTGCGTCCGCGAGTGCCCCGACGCGTTCAGCGACCGAGATCTGCTGATGGCGTACGAGTCGCTCGGCTGCGAGGACGCCGTGGAGTACGTCGACGGCACGCACGCGCGGACCGCGAAGACTTCGCCGGTGAAGCCGAAGCGCTAGATCGTCACAAGGCGCATACTGGGCGCGTGCCGCTGGAACCGCCGAGCCCGACGCCGGGCCCGCCCGAAGAGAGCCTCGATGGCTCGCTCGAGCGGTTCGTGTTCCGCAACGAGGAGACCGGGTTCACCGTCGCGCGGTTCGCGGTCCAGCCGCTGCAGATCGTGACCGTGGTCGGCGAGATGGTCGGCGTGCAGGAGGGCCTGCCGCTGCGGCTGCGCGGCCACTGGGTCGAGGACAAGAAGTTCGGCCGCCAGTTCCGGATCGCGACCTACCAGCTGCACGCGCCCGAGACGCTGATCGGCATCGAGCGGTTCCTGGCGTCGGGCATCATCCCGGGCATCGGCCCCGAGCTGGCGCGCCGCATGGTCGAGCACTTCAAGGCCGACACGCTCGAGGTCATCGACCGCGCGCCGCAGCGGCTGGTCGAGGTCTCGGGCATCGGCAGCGGCCGCGCCGCCAAGATCGCCGCCGCGTTCGCCGCGCAGCGCGAGGTCCAGGACGTGATGGTGTTCCTGCGCGGCCACGGCGTGTCGGCCGCGTTCGCCGCGCGCATCGTCAAGCGCTACGGCAAGGATGCGATCAACGTCGTGCGCGCCAACCCGTACCGGCTGGCGACCGAGGTGTGGGGCATCGGGTTCCGCTCCGCCGACGCGATCGCCGAGAAGCTCGGCATCGCCCGGGACGCGCCGTCGCGGCTCGAGGCCGGCGTGCTCCACGCGCTCGAGACCAGCAGCGAGGACGGCCACCTGTTCCTGCCCGACGACGAGCTGATCGCCGCCGCCGCCGACCTGCTCGGCGTCGCGCTCGACCGCATCGCGCCGCGGCTCGCCGCGCTCGAGCAATCGGGTCACGTGATCCGCGAGCTGCTCGGCGCGCGCGGCTCGTGCGCGATGCTGCCGTGGGCGTACGAGGCCGAGGCGAGCGCGGCCAGCCTGCTCGCGGCGCTGGTCCGGACCCCGGCGCGCGGCCTCAGCCTCGACGTCCACGCCGCGATCCACGCGTTCGAGGCCGTGACCTCGGTGAGCCTGGCGGCGCAGCAGCGGCGCGCGGTCGAGGCGGCGCTGGTCGACAAGTGCACGGTGATCACCGGCGGCCCCGGCGTCGGCAAGACCACGATCGTCAAGGCGATCGTCCACCTCGCCAAGCTGGTCCACCGCAAGGTCGCGCTCGCCGCGCCGACCGGGCGCGCCGCCAAGCGGCTCGGCGAGGCCACGGTGATGGAGGCGATGACGATCCACCGCCTGCTCGAGTTCCAGCCGCAGGTCGGCGGGTTCCAGCGGAACCGCGACAACCCGCTCGACGCCGATCTGATCGTCGTCGACGAGGCGTCGATGGTAGACGCCAAGCTGTTCGCGTCGCTGCTCGCGGCGATCCGGCCGATGGCGCAGCTGGTCCTGGTCGGCGACATCGATCAGCTGCCGTCGGTCGGCGCCGGCGCGGTGCTCGGCGACGTGATCGCCTCCGAGGCCGCGACGGTGATCCGGCTGACCGAGATCTTTCGCCAGGCCCAGGCCAGCAAGATCGTGGTCTCGGCCCACGCGATCAACCACGGCGAGGTGCCCGAGCTCGACGCGCCGGGCAGCGGCGGCACCACCGACTTCTACTTCATCTCGCGCGAGGATCCCGAGGCCGCGCGCGCGACCATCGTCGAGCTGGTCGCCGAGCGGATCCCGAGCCGGTTCGGCTTCGACCCGGTCACCGAGGTCCAGGTCCTCGCGCCGATGCACCGCGGCGAGCTCGGCACCGCCGCGCTCAACAAGGCGCTGCAGGAGCGGCTGAACCCGGCGGGCGGCGGCAGCGAGCTGATCCGCGGCGAGCGCACCTATCGCCGCGGCGACAAGGTCATGCAGCTGCGCAACGATTACGACAAGTCGGTGTTCAACGGCGACATCGGCGTGATCGCGGCGATCGACGGCAGCGAGGCCACGCTCGGCGTCGAGTACGACGGCCGGCTCGCGAGCTACGAGCGCAACGAGCTCGACCAGCTGGCCCACGCGTACGCGGTCAGCATCCACAAGAGCCAGGGCTCGGAGTACCCGGCGGTGGTGATCCCGCTGGCGTCGCAGCACTACATGATGCTGCAGCGGAGCCTCCTGTACACCGCGGTCACCCGCGGCAAGAAGCTGGTCGTCATCGTCGGCAGCCGGCGTGCGGTGGCGACCGCGGTGCGCAACGCCGACGCCAAGCTACGCCACACCTACCTCGCCGAGCGCGTGCGCGCGGCCTGCGCGCACCTAGCGTAGCCGGCGCTTGAGCTCGAGCATCGCCTTGAGCCGGGGCAGGGCGCGGGCCACGCGGGCCTGCAGGGTCCCGGCGCGCTCGCCGCAGATCTCGGCCATCTCGTCGAACGAGAACCCCTGCTGGTAGCGCAGCAGGATCGCCGTGCGGGTAGGCTCGCCGAGCCTGGCCAGGCACTCGGCGAGGTAGCGCTGCGCGCGCGCGGCGTCGAGCTGCTGGTCGGCGGGTGGCCCCGGATCGCTGGGGTCGACCGCGTCGTCCTCGAGGTGGGCGCGGGCGCGGCGGCGGGCCTTGGACGCGTCGAGCACGCGGTGGCGCGCGATCGCGAACAGCCAGGTCTTCACCGTCGACTTGCCCTCGAACCCGGGCAGGTGGTGGTAGGCCTGGAGGAACACGACCTGCTGGACGTCCTCGGCGAGCGCGTCGTCGCGCAGCTCGGTGCGACAGAACCGGTACACGTCGGTGCCGTAGCGGTGCATCAGGAGGTGACACGCGACGCGCGCCTGGCCGGTCCGCGCGAGCTCGACGAGCTGGCGGTCCGGATCATCGGGCCGCGCGGGGTTCTGGGCGTCGCCGTCGGCGAGCTGGCCAAGCGCTTCCAACCGGGTGATGTCCTCCATGACCCCTCCTCCAGGACTGGTAACAATATTTCATGACACGGATCCGCCTGGCCACGGGCTCACACGATTCATACGTGGTACCCGGCCGGCATCGTCCGGATCCCGGACACCACAGTATAGACGACGCGCGCGGCTATCCCTCCCCGGGTTTCCGCACACGGCCGAAATGTAGGTTACGCGTGCTCGCGTTCGAGCTCGGCGAGCAGCGCGACCAGCTGGTGCACGCCGTCTTCCGGGAACGCGTTGTACAAGCTCGCCCGCAACCCGCCGACCGAGCGATGGCCGGCCAGCCCGCTCATGCCGCGCGCTTCTGCACGCGCGAGCAGCTTGGCCTCCAGCTCCGGAGTCGCGCCGCGGAACGTGATGTTCATGTCCGAGCGGCTGTCGGGGGATGCATGCCCGCTCCATACCCGGCTGTGATCGAGGAAGTCATAGAGCAGCGCGGCCTTTTTGGCGTTGCGCTCGCCGAGCGCTGCCAGCCCGCCTTGCTCCCGGATCCACGCCACGGTCTCGCCGATCATGTAGATGCCGAACGTGTTGGGCGTGTTGTGCAGCGAGTCCTCGTCGGCGTACACCTGGTAGTCCCACAGCGCGGGCAGCCCGGGCTTGCGGGTCGCGAGGAAGTCCTTGCGCGCGATCACCAGCGAGATGCCCGAGGGCCCGAGGTTCTTCTGCGCGCCGGCGAACACCATCGCGTGGTTGGCGAGCGATAGCGGCCGGCTGAAGATATCGCTCGAGGCGTCGCAGATCAGCGGCGCGGGCGCATCGGCGGGCGGTGCGTTCCACCGCGTGCCGTAGATGGTCTCGTTGCTCGTGTAATACACGTAGCGCGGCGCCGCCGAGTAGCCGAGCGTGGCCGGCGTGTGGCGGAACGCCGGCGCCGACGAGCACGCCTCGTGGACCTGGCCGTAGCGCCGGGCCTCGATGATCGCCTTGCCGGTCCACACGCCGGTGTGACAGACATCGGCGGTCTGATCCTCGGCGAGGAAGTTCATCGGCACCATCGTGAAGTGATGGGTCCCGCCCGCCGTGAGGTAGAGGATCGCGAACTCTTCGCCGATCCCGCCGACCTCGCGGATCGCCGCGGTCGTCCGGTCGAGCACCTTGCGGAACGGCTTGCCGCGGTGGCTGTGCTCGAGGATGCCGATGCCGGTGCCGTCGAGATCCCACAGCGCGGCCTGCGCGCGCTGCAGCACGGGCTCGGGGATCACCGCCGGGCCCGACGAGAAGTTGAGCTTGCGAGCCATCGGCCGCGCTCAGCCTACCGGCGCGACGGCGGCGGCGCGTCTTCCCAGTAGAACACGGTGATCGCGATGCAATGGAACGCCTCGTCGGACGACTGCGTGATTACGATGTCGGTGACCTTGAGGTGCGGGTTGCCGGCCATCCACGCGGTGACCTTCTCGCCCAGCTGCTCCCGATCCGCGACCATCGTCGCCGAGAACACCTTCACTCCGTTGAACTTCACATCGCGCCGCAGCGTGACCTGCCCCGATGTATTGGCTTGGTTCGCGGACATGCGCGCGAACACTATCACGTGAGGGCTTATCTCACGAGGCTAGTCGTCGTCATCCAGCGCGCGATCGAGCGCATTGGAGAGCCGCTCGGATTCCTGCGGGCTCATCGAGCTCGGCGCGAACGCCTTCTCGGCGGTCTCGACCAGCGACAGCATGCGCGCCTCCTCGACCGAGAGCCGCGAGGTGTCCTGGGTCATCCACTCGTCGAGCTCTTCCGTGAGGCGCTTCTTCGTCCGCGCTTCTTCGCCGCGCGGGTTGAGCCCGGGGGCGGGCGCACCATGACGGCGGTAGCTTATCGAGCCGTACGCGCTCGCGACGTCGCGGCGAAACTCGGTCATGTTCTGGTAGCGCCGGTTCGGATCCTTCTGCATCGCGCGCAGGATCACCGCCTCGGCCATCTCGGTGATCTCGCGGTGGGGCGCGAACTCGCGCGGGCTCGGCGGCTGCGAGTGGATGTGCATCGACAGCACCTCGCTCGACTGCGGCGCCTCGAACGGCGGCCGGCCGCACAGCATGTCGAACAGGATGACGCCCAGCGAGTAGACGTCGGCGCGGTGGTCGACGTCCTCGCCGCGCGCGGCCTCGGGCGACATGTACTCGGGCGTGCCGAACACGGCGCCCTGCACGGTCTCGGCGAGGAGCTCGTCCTGGACCAGAACCTTGGCGATGCCGAAGTCGAGGACCTTGACGAAGTCGTACGACTCCTCGCGCTCGGTGATCCACGACTGGTCCGGGGCCATCCGCACGAGATCGCGGCGGCCGGGCTTCTTGAGCAGCATGATGTTGTCGGGCTTGAGGTCGCGGTGGATCACGCCGACGGC
>DASWOO010001277.1:0-1833 GCA_036404335.1 Kofleriaceae bacterium | reverse complement strand
GCGGCCCGCAGCGCGCCGACCGCGAAGATCGAGCGCGACGTCGCGCGGTGGCTGATCTCGAGCCGCTCGCCGGCGCCGAAGAAGTACGCGGTGTGCTCGCCGACGACGTCGCCGCCGCGGACCGACGCCACGCCGATCTCGCCGCGCGGCCGGGGCCCGACGTCGCCGTCGCGGGCGTGGCGCTTGACGTCGTCGTAGGCGACGCCGTGGCCGGCGGCGATCGCCCGCGCGATCATCAGCGCGGTGCCCGACGGCGCGTCGCGCTTGGCGCCGTGGTGGGTCTCGACGACCTCGGCGTCCCAGTCGGGGCCGAGCGCGCGCGCGGCCTGCTGGACCAGGCCGAGCACGAGGTTGACGCCCAGCGAGAAGTTGGCGGCGACCACGACCGGCGCGACCGCCGCCAGCGCCGCGAGCGCCGCCTCGTCGGCCTCGCCCAGCCCCGTGGTGCCGATCACGGCGGCGCGGCGCTGGCGCGCGGCGAGCGCGGCGGTCGCCCGCGTCGCGTCGGGCGCCGAGAAGTCGACGTACACGTCACTGGCCGCCAGCGCGGCCTCGAGGTCATCGCCGCGATCGACGGCGGCGGCGATCGTCAGGTCGCGCCCGGCGGCGGCCTCGATCACCGCGCGGCCCATCCGGCCGGCCGAGCCGACCACGCACACGCGCGCGGGCATTACAGCAGGCCCAGCGTCCGCATCTCGTGGCGCAGCTGATCGATCATCGGCGGCGTCGCCGGGACCAGCGGCAGCCGGACGTCGGTCGTGCCGCGGCCGAGCAGCGCGAGCGCGGCCTTGGCCGGCGCCGGGCTGGGCTCGACGAACAACAGCTGGTTCATCACCCGCAGCTCGTGGTGGCGCTGGCGGGCGCGCGCCCAGTCGTTGGCCGCGACGGCGTCCCACATGTCGCTCATCGCCCGCGGCGCGACGTTGGACACCACGGAGATCACGCCGCGCGCGCCGACCGCGTACAGCGGGAACGCGGTGCCGTCGTCGCCCGACAGCACGGCGATCTTGTGGCCGACCTTGGCGACCAGCTCGCTGCCGCGCACCAGGTTGCCCGTCGCGTCCTTGATCGCGACGATGTTGTCGATCTCGACGAGCCGGACGACGGTGTCGGTCAGCAGATCGCAGCCGGTGCGGGTCGGCACGTTGTAGAGCACGATCGGCAGCTTGGTCGCCTTGGCCACCGCCTCGAAGTGGCGGAACAGGCCCTCCTGGCTCGGCCGGTTGTAGTACGGCGTGACCTGCAGCAGCGCGTCGGCGCCGGCCTCCTCCGAGGCGTGGGTCAGCTCGAGCGCCTCGCTGGTCGCGTTGCCGCCGGCGCCGGCGACGACCGGCACCCGGCCGCGCGCCGCCTTGACGATCGCGCTGATCACGGCGACATGCTCGTCGACCGCGAGCGTGGCCGACTCGCCGGTGGTGCCGACCGCGACGATGCCGTCGACGCCCTGCTCGATCTGCCAGTCCACCAGCTTCGCGAGCCCGTCGAAGTCGACCTTGCCGTCTCGGAACGGCGTGACCAGCGCGGTGAGACAGCCTTCGATCGTGAGCTTCGCCATGACGTTGACAGTTACAACGTCTGATGACGAAAAGCCATTCCAGCCGCCGGCGCGAGCTCAGCGCTCGTGGTCGGGATGCGGCGGCAAGTTCACCATCTCCTCGGGGAACCGCTCCGCGACGTACGTCAGAATATCGCGGATCGACAGCATGCCGAGCACCTGGCCCCGCTCGTCGACGATCGGCAGGTGCCGGCGATGCCCGGCGATCAGCCGGCGCAGCGCCTCGCTCAGCGAGTCATCCGGCCGGATCACCATCGGATGCGGCGTCATCACGTCGC
>DASWOO010001276.1:0-1695 GCA_036404335.1 Kofleriaceae bacterium | reverse complement strand
GACCTTGCCGACGTTGCGGTAGGCGTGCGGCGTGTCGGCCTCGAACAGGATCGAGTCGCCGGCCTCGAGGCGATGGGTGTCGCCCGCGACGTCGATCTCGATCGTGCCGGCCGTCAGCACCAGGTTCTCGCCGGTGCCGGGCGGGTGGCCATCGGCCTCCTCGATCGACGAGGCGGCGAGCCGGAGCTCGTAGAATTCGACCCGGCGCGGCTCGTCGAACGGGAACAGCGCGCGCGACGAGAAGCTGCGATCCTTGCTGGTCAGGATCTTCGACTCGGACGAGCGCAGCACCAGGGCGCCCGACTGGGTGCGCGCGCTGATCAGCGCCGAGAACGTCACCTCGAGCGCGCGGGCGATCTTCCACAGCACGTTGATCGTGGGCGCGCTCTGGCCGAGCTCGATCTGGCCGAGCATGGCGCGCGACACGCCCGAGATCTGGGCGAGGCGCTCGAGCGACAGCCCGCGGCGGGTGCGGAGCCGGCGGAGGTTCGTGCCGACAACAGGGGCGAGGTCGGTGGACTCGGCGGGGGCGGGCGCATCGGGGCGCGCGCTCGGGTCTTTGTCAGCGCGAGGCATCGCAGGATCTTCAGCTTTCTTTCTCACCAAGACGGCCGCGCCGAGTATACCCCAGAGTACATCGGCGGCGGGCCCGGGGGTCAGAAGCTGCTGGAGAACGCCAGGCCACCGCCCGTCGGCGACGCCCAGGCGGTGAGCGGCTGCGACTCGGTGCTGTGGTGGCGCGTGGCGATCCAGATGATGCCGCCGATGATCAGCACGCCGCCCGCGCCGGCGGCGATCGTGCCGATCAGCGCCTGGGACTTGGCGCGATCGGCCAGGGTGTGCGCGCGCGCGTCGTTGGGCGAGCCGTCGATCTTGTCGTGCCACGACTTGGCCCGGTACAGGTAGCCACCGCCGGCGCCGACCCCGACGATGCCGACTCCGAGCAGGGTGAGCGCGACCGGGTCCTTGTACCAGGCGCGGCCGGCGCTCGCGTGCGGGATCGCGGCCGGCTCGGGCTCCGCCGCCGGGGCGACGCTCGGCGCCGGGGGTGGCGGCGTGGGCGCCGGGGCCGGCTCGGGCGGCGTGGCGGTCGCCGCCTTGGCGCCGATGATGTCGTTGCACTCGTCGTGCTTCTGCTGGACCGCGGCCTTGTTCGCGGCCGGCAGGTCGAACGTCATCAGCTTCTCGTACAGCTCGAGCGCCTTCTCGCAATGGTCGAGCTTGCGCTCGGCCTGAGCCCAGGCGAACAGCGTGTCGGGGTCGGCCTCGAGCTCGAACGACTTGCCGAGCGCCGCGGCGGCGCCCTCGTAGTTGTTCTTCTTGTAGGCCGCGACCCCGCGATCGAACTGCGCCCGGGCGGGCTTGCGCTTGGGCTGCGCGACCACCGGCGTCGCCGACGCGGCCAGCGTGGAGAGCACGAGCGCGGCGGCCCAGGCCCGGGGCCAGCGGGTCAGTTCTTGGGGGATGCCACCGGCATGAACGGCGAATCGTCGCTCCACGTTTGCTCCTTCGCTTCGGTCTTGCGGCGCTTCTCGGTCCGCGGCTTGGGCTTCTTGGGCGCCTCGACGACCGGCTTGGTCGCCACGTGCTTGGGCGGGGCCGGATCGACCAGCGCCGAGTCCGCGCCCGGCGTCGCCGCGGCAGCGGTCGGCGCGACGGTGGGCGGCGCGACGGTGGGCGCCGGCGCGACCGTCG
>DASWOO010001275.1:0-4514 GCA_036404335.1 Kofleriaceae bacterium | reverse complement strand
GCGACGGCCGGTGGGGCAACTTTCGCAGCGCGGGGTTTCGCCGCGCGTTGACCTTCTACCTGCAGCTGTTCGTCGAGCAGCTCGCGCCGGTCGCGACCGAGGTCCAGATCTCCAACCCGTGGGAGGAGATGCAGCGCGGCTACTTCGCGTCGATGCTTCACGGGCCGTGGAGCGTCGGCGAGCTGCGCCGGCGCTGGACCGCCGAGATGCAGGACCAGTGGGCGACCGCCGTGCTGCCCGGCCCGTCGGGGACCGGCGCGGATCGCCCGGGCGGCGCGCTCGCCGGCGGCGCGAGCCTGGTCGTGTTCCGCGCCACCGCGCACCCGCGCGAGGCCTGGCAGCTGATCGAGTATCTCAAGCGGCCCGAGGTCCAGCACCAGATGTACGAGCTGACCGGCGACCTGCCGCCGCGCCGCGCGTCGTGGGCCGATCCGCTGCTCGCCGGCGACGGCCAGATCCAGGCGTTCCGCGCCCAGCTCGAGCAGGTCCGCCGCCCGCCGCCGCTGCCCGAGTGGGAGCGGATCTTGACCGAGATGCGGATCCTGTCCGAGCGCGCGGCGCGCCAGGTCTCGCCCAGGACCACGCCGGCCCAGCTCGCGGCGATCGTCGACGCGACCGTGACCGAGCTCGACCGCCGCACCGACCAGATGCTCGAGAAGCGGCGCTGGATCCTCGCGCACGAGCTCGCGCACGAGCACCTGGGGGCGCCGTGACCCGGCAGCGCGCGGCCTACGGCTTCATCTCGCCCGCGATCCTCGCGATCGCGATCTTCTTCGTCGTGCCGGTCCTGACCGCGCTCGCGCTCAGCACCACCGACTTCGATCTCTACGGCGTCGCCGATCTGCACCGCGTCCGGTTCATCGGCCTCGACAACTATCGCCGGCTGCTCGCCACCCCGCTGTTCTGGTCGGCGCTGGGCAACACCGCGTTCTTCGTGTTCGTCGGCGCGCCGCTGTCGATCGCCGTGTCGCTCGCCACCGCGGTCCTGATCAACGCCCGCCTGGTCCGCGCGCGCGGCGCGTTTCGCACGGCGCTGTTCGCCCCGGTGGTCACCACCGTCGTCGCGGTCGCGGTGATCTGGCGCTACATCTTCCACACCCGCTACGGCGTCCTCAACTACGTGCTCGGCGGCCTGGGCGTCGACGCGGTCGACTGGCTCGGCGACCCGCACTGGTCGATGCCGGCGATGATCGTCTTCGCGGTGTGGAAGAACTTCGGCTACAACATGATCATCTTCGTCGCCGGGCTGCAGGGCATCCCGGCCGATCTGTACGAGGCCGCGCACATCGACGGCGCGTCCCGGCTCGCCCAGTTCCGCCACATCACGCTGCCGTCGCTCGCGCCGACCATGGTGCTGGTCAGCGTGCTGACCATGGTCGGCTACTTCCAGCTGTTCGCCGAGCCCTACGTGATGACCCGCGGCGGCCCGGCCCAGAGCACGACCAGCGTCCTCTACTTCATGTTCGAAGAGGGCTTCAAGTGGTGGAACCTCGGCTACGCCTCCGCGGTCGCGTTCGTGCTGTTCGCGATCATGCTCGCCGGCACCGCGATCCAGCTCGCGGTCGCCCGGCGCTGGAGCCGGCCGTGACCCGGCGCGACCGGCTCGAGGCGTGGCTGGTCAACGGCGCGCTGGTCGGCGTCGCGCTCGCCGCGCTGTTCCCGCTGGCGTGGATGGCGTCGGTGTCGCTGATGCAGCCGGGCGAGGCCAGCTCGTATCCGCCGGCGATGCTGCCGTCGGCGCCGACCCTGGCGCGCTATCACGAGCTGTTCACCCGCGGCGGGCTGTGGCGCAACGCGCTCAACAGCGTCGGCCTGGCGGTCGCCGCCACGGTGCTGTCGCTGGCGTTCAATGTCACCGCCGGCTACGCGTTCGCCAAGCTGCGGTTCGCCGGCCGCGAGCTGTTGTGGAAGCTGCTGCTCGGCGTGATGCTGGTGCCGGCGCAGGTCGCGATGATCCCGCTGTTCCTGATGCTCAAGCAGGTCGGCCTGGTGAACAGCTACGTCGGCGTGCTGCTGCCGTCGATGGCCAACGTGTTCGGGATCTTCCTGGTGCGACAGTATGCGCTGGGGATCCCCGACGAGCTGCTCGAGGCCGCGCGGATCGACGGCGCCAGCGAGTGGCGGATCTTCGGGTCGGTGGTATTGCCGGTGCTGCGGCCGATCTTGGTGACCCTGGCGATCTTCGCGTTCCTGGCGTCGTGGAATGATTTCCTGTGGCCGCTGATCGTGCTCGCCGACGACACCCGGCAGACCCTGCCGGTGGTGATCGCGAACCTGGCGCGCGAGCACGCGCAGGACACCGAGCTGATGATGGCCGGCTCGGTGGTGACGATCCTGCCGGTGCTCGGCATCGTGCTCGCGCTGCAGCGCTACTACATCCAGGGCTTGCTCAGCGGGAGCGTCAAGGGATGAGGGCGGCGCTGGTCGCGATCGCGCTGCTCGGCTGTCACCGCGGCGCCCCGGCCGGCGCGCTCCGCGTGCTCGACGGATTCGAAGATCCGGCGGCGTGGCAGGCGAGCGGCTCCGAGGGCGTGCAGGTCAGCCTGTCCGCGGTGCCCGGCGCGCACGGCCGGGCGATGAAGCTCGCGTTCGACCTGGGCGCGACGTCGGGCTACGCGGTCGCGCACCGCGCGCTCGACCTGGACCTGTCGGGCGAGTTCGAGCTGGCGCTCGAGCTGTCGGGCGAGGCGCCGCCCGACAACCTCGAGATCAAGCTGCTCGACGCCACCGGCCAGAACGTGTGGTGGTACCACCGCGCCGACTACGCGTTCCCCAGGGACTGGCGCCACGTCACGATCAAGCGCAAGCAGCTCGAGTTCGCGTGGGGGCCGAGCGCCGATCACGTGCTCAAGCGGGTCGCGGCGATCGAGCTCGCGGTCAGCGCCGGCCGGGGCGGGAGCGGCGGCAACCGCGGCTGGATCGCGTTCGACGAGCTGACGATGCGCGACGTCCGGCCGCCGGACGGCCCGCCTCCCGCGGCCTCGGCCGCCGCGTCGTCCGCCTTGCCCGGCGGCGCCGCCGGCCTGGCGATCGACGGCGATCCGCGCACCGCGTGGCGCAGCGACCCGGCGGCGACCGGCACCCCGCAGCTCACCGTCGATCTCGGCCGGGCGCGCGACTTCGGCGGGCTGATCCTGCGCTGGGGCGCGCGGTTCGCGACCGACTACCGGCTCGAGCTGTCCGACGACGGCCAGGCCTGGCGCGCCGCCGGCGACGTGCACGGCGGCAACGGCGGCCTCGATCCGTTCGTGCTGCCGGAGACCACGGCCCGCTACGTCCGGCTGCGGATCACCGGCGGCCCGGGCCCCGGCCCGAGCGGTGGTTACGAGCTCGCCGAGCTCGAGGTCGTCGAGCTAGCCGACGCGCCGAGCCGCGACGCGACCACCACCGCGTTCGTCGAGGCCCTGGGCAAGCAGCTGCCGCGCGGCAGCCTGCCCCGCGCGATGTCCGGCGAGCAGCCGTACTGGACCGTGGTCGGCGTCGACGGCGGCGGTGGCCACGCCAGCCTGATGTCCGAGGACGGCGCGCTCGAGCTGGCCAGCGGCGCGTCGGTCGAGCCGTTCGTCGAGATCGCAGACCAGGTCACCAGCTGGGCGACCGCGGGCGCCATCACCCAGTCGCTCGACGACGGCTACCTGCCGATCCCCAGCGTCACCTGGACCGCCCCCGGCTGGGAGCTGACGATCACCGCCCTGGCCGTCGGCGACCCCGCCCGCCACCAGCTCGCCGCGCGCTACACCCTGCACAACCGCACCGCCGCGCCGCTGACCGCCAAGCTCGTGCTCGCGATCCGGCCGCTGCAGGTCAACCCGCCCCGCCAGTTCCTCAACATCGCCGGCGGGATCCGGCGGATCGCCCGGATCGGCTTCGCCGACGGCGAGCTGTCGCTCGACGGCGCGCTGGCCCTGCGCAGCGAGACCGCGCCGGCCCAGGTCAGCCTGTGGCCGTTCCACGCGCTCGGCTATCCGCTGGTGCCGCTCGCGCGCACGCCGCTGACCGTCGTCGATCCGGCCGAGCTCGCGTCCGGCGCGCTCGGCTACGCGCTGTCGCCCGGGCCCGGCGCCAGCGCGAGCGTCGTGATCACCGCGCCGCTCGCCGGCGACCCGGCGCCGCCGCCCGACCCGGCCGCGGCCGAGGCGTGGTTCGACGCCCAGCTCACCCAGGCCCGCGCCGCGTGGCACGCCAAGCTCGATCGCGTCGGGCTCCACGTGCCGCCGGCCGGCGAGCCGCTCGTCCAGACCCTGCGCTCGTCGCTGGCGTACATGCTGGTGTCGCGCGACGGCGCGATCCTGCGCCCCGGCACCCGGTCGTACGCCAAGGCGTGGATCCGCGACGGCGCGATGATCGGCGAGGCGCTGCTCCGGCTCGGCCACCCCGAGGTCGCCGCCGCGTTCCTGCGCTGGTACCTGCCGTTCCAGGCCGCGTCCGGCCGGGTGCCGTGCTGCGTCGAGCACGGCGGCGCGGTGCCGGTCCCCGAGCACGACAGCCACGGCGAGCTGATCCACCTCGCCGCC
>DASWOO010001274.1:0-3334 GCA_036404335.1 Kofleriaceae bacterium | reverse complement strand
GGCTACTTCGAGCGGATGGCCGCGGTCTGGCACAAGGAGCTGCTGCGCGCGCTCGAGCGCGGCATCGAGGTCTGGGGCGCGTCGAGCATGGGCGCGCTGCGCGCCGCCGAGCTGGCCCCGTTCGGCATGCGCGGCGTCGGCTCGATCTACCGGGCGTTCGCCCGCGGCACGCTGACCGCCGACGACGAGGTCGCCGTGGCCCACCTGCCGGCCGAGTACGGCTACCGCGCGACCTCCGACGCCCTGGTCAACCTGCGCGACGGCCTCGCCCGCGCGCCGATGCTGACCGCGCGGACCCGCGCCGCGCTGGTCGAGCTCGCCCGCCGCCGGTTCTACCGCACGCGCAGCTGGGCGCAGCTGATCGCCGACGCGCGCGAGGCCGGCCTCCCGCGCCGCCAGCTCGACGGCCTGGCCGCCTGGCCCAAGCCCGACCGCAAGGCCGCCGACGCCCGGCTGCTGCTCCGCCGGCTCCGCGCCACGCCCCCGAGCCCGCCGGCGAAGATCGAAGTTCCGCGGACCTGGGCGCTGCGCCAGCTCGAGGCGATGCTCCCCAAACCGTGACGTAGCCTATGATAATCTTTGGGCCATGGCGGGACGCTCCAAGGAACAGCTCGAGACCGCGGCCGCGGCCGAAGAGACCTCGACCACTGAGACCGGCGAGCGCCGCGAGATCTACCTGCGCGAGGGCCGCACCCTGGCGATCGACGAGGCCGGGCGCGAGGATCTGGTCGAGATCCGCAGCTCGTCGGGCCAGGTCGAGCTGCGGATCCGGCTGACCGAGGAGGGCCCGGTCCTGGCCATGGAGAGCGTCCGGCTGAACCTCAAGGCGAGCGAGTCCGTCGAGATCGAGGCCAAGCGCGTCCAGATCAAGGCCAGCGAGACCGTGCAGATCGCCAGCGACAACGAGGTCAAGGTAGAGGCCGACGGTGAGGTCCGCGTCAACGGCAAGATGATCTACTTGAACTAGCGGGCGGTTCGCTCCGCCCGGTAGGATTGCCGTGTCGCGCGCATGGGAGTAGCTCGGTGACAACGACCGCACCCAGACTCGGGGCAGGGCGGTTCGAGATCCGCGGCACGCTGGGAGCAGGTGGCGCCGGCGTGGTCTATCGCGCGTTCGATCGCCAGCTGGCGCGCGAGGTCGCGCTCAAGCAGCTGCGCCAGGCCTCGGGCCGCGACCTGTATCGCTTCAAGAAGGAGTTCCGCTCGCTCGCGGACATCGTGCACCCGAACCTCGTCGCGCTGCACGAGCTGCACAGCGCCGACGGCGAGTGGTACTTCACGATGGAGCTGGTCGAGGGCGTGTCGTTCATCGACTGGGTCCGCCCGGCGCGCTCGCCCGACGCCGGCGGGCCGCAGCGGACCCGCCACGACATCATCACCGCCGACCTCGACCTCGGCCGGCTGCACGGCGCGCTGATCCAACTGGTCGACGCGCTGGTCGCGCTGCACCGCGCCGGCAAGCTGCACCGCGATCTCAAGCCGTCGAACGTCCTGGTCACCCGGACCGGCCGGCTCGCGCTGCTCGACTTCGGCCTGGTCCACACCCTCGCCGAGGGCGACCCCGAGCGGCTCGCGGTCGGCACGCCGGTCTACATGTCGCCCGAGCAGGCCGCCGACCAGCCGCTGGGCGAGGCGAGCGACTGGTACTCGCTCGGCGCGATGCTCTACGAGGCGCTGGTCGGCCGCCGGCCGTTCGAGGGCGACTCCGAGCAGGTGATGAACCGCAAGCAGACCGAGCAGCCGCCGGCGCCGCACCTGCTCGACGCGGGCGTGTCCGAGGGCATGTCGCAGCTGTGCATGGCGCTGCTCCAGCCCCAGCCGCACGGCCGGCCGACCGGCCTGGCGATCCTCGAGACCCTGGGCGCGGTGCCGTCGGAGATCACCCGGTCGATCGGCCGGAGCTACCCGCCGGTCGCGTTCGTCGGCCGCAGCGCCGAGCTCGACGTGCTGCGCCGGACGCTGGGCGATCTGCGGCGCGGCGGCGGCGCGATCCTGATCAAGGGCCGCAGCGGCATCGGCAAGAGCACGCTGATCCGCCGGTTCCTGCGCGGCCTGGGCGACGCGGTGTTCGTGCTCGAGGGCCGATGCTACGAGCGCGAGGCCGTGCCGTTCAAGATGCTCGACGGCGTGGTCGACGCGCTGGCCGGCGCGATCGTCGGGCTGCCGGCGACCCACGTCGAGCCGCTCGTGCCGCGCGACCTCGGCTCGCTGGTCCGGCTGTTCCCGGTGCTGCGCCGGGTGCCGACGTTCTCCGACTTCGCGCAGCACAGCCCCGTCCCGCCCGACCCGCAGGAGATGCGGCGCCGCGGGTTCCAGGCGCTGCGCGCGCTGCTCGGCCGGCTGGCGCGGATCCGGCCGGTCGCGATCTTCGTCGACGACGCCCACTGGGGCGACGCCGACAGCGCGGTGTTCCTCGCGGAGCTGATCCACGGCGCCGAGCCGGGCCTGTTGGTGCTCGTCGCCCACCGCCCCGAGGACTACCTCGGCGTGGTCGCGCTGGTCCGCCGGCCGCCCGGCGGTAACGCCCGGCGCGGCGACGTCCGCGAGCTCGAGATCCTGCCGCTGTCCGAGGCCGAGTCGACCTCGCTCGTCACCCAGCTCGCCGGCGATCTCAGCCGGACCCACGACGTCGTCGCGGCCGGCGGCGGCAACCCGCTGATCCTGACCGAGATGGCGCGCGCGACCGATCTGCCCGTGGCGCCGTTCGGCGGGCTGACCATGGACGACCTGGTCCGCGAGCGCGCGCTCAAGCTCTCGCCCGACGCCCAGGCGATGCTGGCGGTGTCGAGCATCGCGGCGCGGCCGCTGCCGGTCGAGATCGCGGCGCACGCCGCCGGCGTGATCGGCGGCCACCACGAGGCGACCCAGCTCTCGGTCGAGCGGCTGGCGACCCTGCGCCAGGTCGGCGACCAGATGATCCTGCACCCGGCCCACGACCACGTCCGGGTCGCGGTGCTCGCCAGCCTCGATCCCGAGGCGCGCGCCGGCTGGCACGAGGCGCTGGCGCTGGCGTTCGAGGCGGTGCAGGGCCCCGACCAGCTCGACTCGCAGGCGGTGGTCGAGCACTGGCTGGCGGCCGGCCACCCGGCGAACGCCGCGCACCACGCGGTGTCGGCCGCGCTGCGCGTCGAGGAGGCGTTCGCGTTCCGCCGCGCCGCCGAGCTCTACGAGATCGCGCTGGCTTATGGCCCGTGGGACACCGTCGGCCAGCGCGACCTCTTGCGCCGCAAGGCCTACGCGCTGCAGTGCGCCGGCCAGCTCGACGAGGCCGCGCAGGTCTACGCCCACGCCGCGCAGCTCCTGGCCGACGCCGACGCGATCGACCTCGAGCGGC
>DASWOO010001273.1:0-3211 GCA_036404335.1 Kofleriaceae bacterium | reverse complement strand
GCTGTCGGCCGACGGCATCAGCGTCGAGGTGATCGACCTGCGCTCGCTGCACCCGTACGACTGGGACGCGATCACCGAGAGCGTGCGCAAGACCAACCGCGTGCTGTGCGTCAACGAGGACACCGAGATCACCAACTTCGGGGAGCACCTGATCCGGCGCATCACCGAAGAGCTGTTCTACGAGCTGTACGCGCCGCCCAAGCTGCTCGCCGGCGGACACCTGCCCGGCATCGGCCTCGCCGACGCGCTCGAGACCGCCAGCGTGCCGCAGAAGGAAGGCATCAAGGCCGCGCTCGCGACGCTAGCCCGTCACCAGCCCTGACGCCGACCGCGGGGCGGCGTAGCATCGCGCCATGCTGCCCCCTGCGCCCGATCGTGCCCGCTCGCTCGCGAGCGAGGTGTCCGCGTTCGTCAACGAGCACGTGCTGCCCGCCGAGCCGGTCTACGTACAACAGCTGTCGGCCGGGCCCAGCCGCTGGTCGATCCCGCCGGTGATGGAGGAGCTCAAGGCCAAGGCGCGCGCCGCCGGGCTGTGGAATCTGTTCCTGCCCGATCACCACGGCGGCGCGGGACTGACCAACTTCGAGTACGCGCCGCTGTGCGAGATCATGGGCCAGTCGCCGATCGCGCCCGAGGTGTTCAACTGCGCGGCGCCGGACACCGGCAACATGGAGGTGCTCGCGCGCTACGGCACGCCCGAGCACCAGGCGCGGTGGCTCGCGCCGCTGCTCGCCGGCGAGATCCGCTCGTGCTTCGCGATGACCGAGCCGGCGGTGGCGTCGTCGGACGCGACCAACATCGCATGCGAGATCCGGACCAGCGGCGACGACTACGTGATCACCGGCCGCAAGTGGTGGACCTCGGGCGCGCTCGACCCGCGCTGCAAGATCGCGATCGTGATGGGCCAGACCGACCCGGCCGCCGCCAAGCACCTGCGCCAGTCGATGGTGCTGGTGCCGATGGACACGCCCGGCGTCACGGTGCTGCGGCCGCTGACCGTGTTCGGCTACGACGACGCGCCGCACGGCCACGCCGAGGTCGTGTTCGACGGCGCGCGCGTGCCCCGGTCCAACGTGCTGCTCGGCGAGGGCCGCGGCTTCGAGATCGCGCAGGGCCGGCTCGGCCCCGGGCGGATCCACCACTGCATGCGGCTGATCGGCCTGGCCGAGCGCGCGATCGCGCTGATGTGCGCGCGGGCCAGCGAGCGCGTCGCGTTCGGCAAGCCGCTCGCCGCGCAGGGCGCGCTGCGCCACGACATCGCGCGCAGCCGCATCGAGATCGACCAGGCGCGGCTGCTGACGCTCAACGCCGCGCACGCGATGGACACCGTCGGCAACAAGACCGCGCGTAAGGCGATCGCGATGATCAAGGTCGTCGCGCCGAACATGGCGCTCGCGGTGATCGACCGCGCGATCCAGGTCCACGGCGGCGGCGGCGTGTCGCAGGACTTCCCGCTGGCCTACGCCTGGGCCGCGGCGCGCACCCTGCGGCTGGCGGACGGCCCCGACGAGGTCCACCTCGAGTCGATCGCCAAGCAGGAGCTCGCCGAGCAGCTCGAGCGAGCTACCGCGCGCTGATCTTGCTCGCCGGGTGCGCCCGCAGGTGCGCGCTCAGGTAGGTGCCGGCGCGCGTGCCGTCGCCGGCATGCTTGATCTTGCCGGCCAGCGCCTGGACCGAGGGCTCCTGGCGCATCTGGCCGATCTGGCTGGTCACCAGCTGCAGGGCGTCGGTCGCGTTGACCGCCGCGCGATGCCGGAGCACCGCGATCACGAGCAGCACGCCGACCGCGAGCGCGAGCACGACGAACAGCACGAGCTCGAAGATCGAGTACACGTCCTGCTTGGCCGTGCCGAGCTCGGCGCGGATCTTGGCCAGCGCCTCGTCGAGCGCTGGCTGGGCCTTGGCGTTGATGCCATCGACGAGGCCCGCACCGGCCGACGCCGCGGCGTCGTGCAGCGGCTGCAGATTCGCATCGAGCGCGGCGGCGATCGACGGGCCGAGGCGATCCAGGACGGCGCGCTGCAGCGCCGGGCCGAGGGACTTCTCGAGCTGCCCCGCGATCGACGGGCCGAGCTCGTCGCGGATCCCGCGGCTCAGGCCGCGCATCGCCGCCGCGATCACCGTGCTCTCCAGCTCGACGAGGTCGTGCTGCGTGCGGTCGCTGAGGATCGAGGCCAGCGCCGCATCGACGCTGGACCGCACCGCGCGGGCGACGGCCGGCGACAGCTCGGCGTCGAGCCCCGCCGCCGCCGCGCGCAGCGTGACGCGGACCAGGTTGTCGATCAGCGGCGCGAGCCGGCTGGGGACCTGGTCCGGGGGCAGGCCATCGATCAGCCCGGTGGTCACCGCGCTTGCGAGGTCGTGCGCCGCGCCGGTCAGCTTCTTGAGGTTGTCGTCCTTGTGAACCTCGTCGATGCCGTCCCGCACCACCTCGCGCACGGTGTGGCCGCAACCGGCGACCAGGCCCAGCGCGACCAGGCCCAGCGCGACCAGGCCCAGCGTGACCAGGACCGTGACAGCACGCATGACACACGCCTCCAGCACGACGGGACACGCGAGGCTCCCATCAAACCTCGCGAGTGTCCAGTCGCGCCACGGCGCAAACAGCGTCGTAGGATGGCGGTCCCGTGACCTACCTCGCCGCCGCCGACCGCTACGCCACGATGAGCTACCGCCGCTGCGGCCGCAGCGGCCTGAAGCTGCCGGCCGTGTCCCTCGGGCTCTGGCACAACTTCGGCGACGGCCGCTCGTCCGAGCTCAACCGCGCCATCCTGCGCCGCGCCTTCGACCTCGGCATCACCCACTTCGACCTGGCCAACAACTATGGCCCGCCGCCCGGCAGCGCCGAGAGCAACTTCGGCCGGATGCTCGCCACCGACCTGGCCCAGCACCGCGACGAGATCATCGTGTCGACCAAGGCCGGCTACAACATGTGGGACGGCCCGTACGGCGAGTGGGGCTCCCGCAAATACCTGGTCTCGTCGCTGGACCAGTCGCTCAAGCGGCTCGACCTCGACTATGTCGACATCTTCTACCACCACCGGCCGGACCCGGAGACGCCGCTGGAGGAGACGATGGGCGCGCTGGACGCCGTCGTGCGCTCGGGCAAGGCCCTCTACGTCGGCATCTCGAACTACGACTCCGAGCAGACCGCGCAGGCCGCCGCGATCCTGCAGGAGCTGGGCACGCCCCTGCTGATCCACCAGCCGTC
>DASWOO010001272.1:0-1502 GCA_036404335.1 Kofleriaceae bacterium | reverse complement strand
TGCAGCGTGCCGGCGTCGACCTGGCGCTGGGCCTCGGCCTCGTACGACTGGACCACGCTGCGCGCGGCGTCGATGTAGTAGGCGGTGCCGAGGTCGCGGTGATCGCGGACCCACTTGTACTGGTTGATCGCGTCGGCGTAGCGCTCGCTCCAGAACAGCGCCTCGCCCTCGAGGAAGCTGAACTCGTACACGTAGTCCGACTCGGCGTAGGTCGCGATGAACGTGCGGTACAGCTCGACCGCCTTGGCGTACATCGCCAGGTAGTCCTGCTTGGCCTGCGCGTCCTTCTTGCCCGCGGCCTCGTAGTCCTTGCGCATCTGGGTCGCCGCGGCGTGCGTGTTGCGGGTCGCCGCGTACAGCGCGCGCTCGGCGATCCGGCGCTGGTTGTCCATCGCCTCGCGGTCCTTCTCGTTGGCCGCGTACCACGCCGTGCCCGGCGCGTACTTGGTCGCGAGCTCGGCGGCCGCGGCGTCGGCCGCGAACTTGTCGCCCTTGAGCTCGAAGACGTTGACGATCTCCTGGTAGACGAGCGGGTTACCCGGGTTGAGCTCCCACGGCGGGCCGAGCGCGACCTTGTACGAGTCGACCGCCTGGTCCCAGGCCTGGAGCTCGGTGAACGCCTTGCCCATCGCGACCCACACGTCGCGGACGTGCGGCTCGTTCTCGCGGCCCTTGTAGAACCCGCGGGCGCGGTCGAACGCCTTGTTCGGGTTGGACTCGGTCTCGCCCTCCCACGGATCGGTGAACGCGACCGCGATGTACTGGATCGACTCGTCGCGCAGCTCGAGCGCGGGCTGGCCGCCGGCGGCGACGATCGCGTCGTACAGCTTCACGCTCTCGTCGAACCGGCGGATCGAGTCGGCGAGCCGGTCGCGCTTGTAGTAGCTCCACGCCAGCTTGTAGAGCGACTCGGCGTACAGCTTGGAGTCGTTGCCGCCGTTGGCGACCTTGAGGTACGCCGCGATCGCCTCGTCGAGCTCGCCGGGGATCGTGAAGTGATAGTCGGCCACGCCGCGGACCCACGCGTGGCGGACCAGCTCGGCCTCGGCGCCGGGGTACGGCGTGCAGTCGGCGTAGGGGTCGCGCAGATCCTTGCGCTCGGCGCGCTTGAGCGCCTCCTCGCGGGTCGGCGGCTTGCTGACCGGCTCGTTCCACTTGTGCTTGTTGGCGCACGCCAGGGCGAGGAACACCTCGAGCGACTTGCGCTCGTCCTTGGCCTTGCCGTAGTAGGCCAGCAGGTACAGCGTCGACGGGGTCTGCCGGTAGCTCGGGAACCGGGTCAGGATCGCTTCCCACAGCGCCGTCGACTTGCCGTAGTCGGCGGTGATCGCGGCGTCGTTGGCCGCGGCGTCGGGGCCGGCGGCCTCCTGCGCGGCGAGCCGCTGCTCGACATCCTCGTCGGCCAGGTCGATGTAGAGGTCGGCCAGGCGGAACATCGCGTCGGGCGTGAACGTCTCGTGGCTCGGGTGGTTCTTGAGGAACTTCTCGAGCAGCGCGACCGT
>DASWOO010001271.1:0-1776 GCA_036404335.1 Kofleriaceae bacterium | reverse complement strand
ACGCGATCGGACAGGTGTTCGCCGGGTCGCAGGTCTCGCCCGGGTCGACCTTGCCATTGCCGCAGCTCGCGCTGCCGGCGGCCGTCGTGTAGTTGATCGTCGCGGTGAACCCGCCGCTCTTGATCGCGGTCTGCGACTGCGGCGACGGGCCCTTGATGAACGTGTACGTGCCCTGATCGTTCTGGGCGGCCGCGTTGGAGTTCGAGTCGGCGAGCTCGACGCGCAGCGTGTAGGTGCCGTCGGGCACCTCGGTGCCGGCCTTGTTCTTCAGGTCCCACGCGATCGACAGCGGCGATGCGTGGTCGTTGCGGGTCGCGCCGGTCACGGCGTCGACGTCGTTGGTGCCGGCCTTGGCCAGCCAGGCGACGAGGTGCGAGATCCGCACGCCCGCCTGCCGGTCGATGGTCTTGACGAAGTTGCCGGCGGAATCCTCGATCCAGGTGGCGGCGACGTTGCGCGGGGCGAAGTTGCCGCCGTGCGGGGTGGTGGTGATGGAGACACGCAGGTCCGCGCGGGCGGTGCCCTGGGACAGTCCACACCAGGTGATCAGGGCAGCGCCGAGCAGCCATGCGCGGTTAGGCGATCGCAGATACATCTAGGCCCATGAAGAGCAAACCGCGCGCCACCGCGCAGGCTCGGCTCAGCTCAGCGACGCGAGCGCTTCTCGCAACTTGGCATTGTTGGGCTCGAGCTCCAGGCCGCGCTGGAACATGCTCTTGGCCTTCGGCGGCTGACCGAGCTGCAGGTGGATCTTGCCGAGCGCCCAGTAGACCTCGGCCTTGGTCACCCCGGCCTCGGCGTCGATGTTCTGCAGCACCAGCGACTGGTAGATCTTGCGCGCCTTCTCCCAGTCCTCGGCGGCGAAGTACAGCCGGCCCAGGCCGGTCATCGTCGTCACGTCGGTCGGGTTGACCCGCAGCGCCTCCTCGTAGGCCGCCAGCGCGCCCGCGGCGTCGCCCCGCGCCTCGAGGATGCCGCCCTGACGCTGGCGGAACCGCGCGACGTCCTTCATCCGGCGGCCGGCCTTGGCCTCCTCGGCGAGCCGGTCGTAGATCGGCGCGGCCTCGTCGAGCCGGCCGGTGGCGAAGTACAGGTCGGCCAGCGGGGTCAGCACCCGCGGGTCGGTCGGCGCGTCGGCCTGGGCCTGGGCGAGCGCGGCGAGCGCGGCGTCGGGCCGGTTGGCCTTGCGCTCGAGCTCGGCGATCTCGACCAGCAGCGCCACGCGCTCGGCGGCGACCGCGACCTTGGCAACCCGGCGCTGCAGCATGTCGGCGAGCAAGCCCGCGTCGCGGCGCTCGCGCGCCAGCTTCTCGAGCGCGTCGATCGCGCCGGCGTGCTCGGGATCGTGGCGCAGCGCCTGCTGGAAGTGCTGGATCGCGGTGTCGGGATCCGAGTCGCCGATCCGCGCGACCTCGCCGAGCCGGTAGAACAGATCGGCGGCGTCGCGGCCGGTCGGCGACAGCTGCAGCGCCTGCTGCAGCACGGCCTTGCACTTGTCCCAGTCGCCGGCGCGCTCGTAGATCTTCGACAGCCGGGTCAGGGCCGCGACCGAGCCGGGCTCGCGCGCGAGGATCTTCTCGAGGATCTCGCCCGCGGCGTCGGGGTTGTCGAGCTTGCTCTCCCACACGTCGGCGGCGCGCGCGAGCACCGCGATCTCGGCCTTGGTGTCGCCCAGCGTGGCCTGGAGCTCGACCTGGCGATCGAGCAGCTCGACAAGATCGTGCCAGCGCTCACCGCGGGTCAACAGGCGCTCGAGCTCGGCGTAGCCGGTCTCGT
>DASWOO010001270.1:0-1701 GCA_036404335.1 Kofleriaceae bacterium | reverse complement strand
GCCGGCGACCGCGACCGCGCTGGTCACCCACCGGCTGGTCGAGCTGTTCGAGAAGCTGCTGCCGCCCGGCGCGCTGCAGCTGCTGGTCGGCCCGGCCGGCTCGCTGCTCGATCATCTGGCGCCCGGCGACGTCGTCGCGTTCACCGGCGGCAGCGCGACCGCGCAGACGCTGCGCGCGCACCCGGCGATCCTGGGCCGCGGCGTCCGGCTCAACATCGAGGCCGACAGCCTCAACGCCGCGGTGCTCGCCCCCGACGTGTCGCTGACGAGCGAGGCCGGCGGCCTGTTCCTCGCCGACGTCGCGCGCGACATGACGCAGAAGACCGGCCAGAAGTGCACGGCGATCCGCCGCGTGCTGGTCCCGGCCGACCAGCTGGCCGAGGTCGCCGAGGCGCTGCGCGACCGGCTCGGCCGGATCACCGTCGGCGATCCGACGCACGACGGCGTCCACATGGGGCCGCTGGCGACCGGCGCGCAGCGCGACGACATCCGCGCCGGCATCGCCCGGCTCGCCGCGGCCACCGACGCCGTCTTCGGCGGCACCGGCGAGGTCGAGGCCGTCGGCGCGCCCGCCGGCAAGGGCTTCTTCGTCGGCCCGGTGCTGCGCTCGACCCGGGCGCCGATGACCTGCGCGCCGCTCAACGAGCACGAGGTGTTCGGCCCGGTCGCGACCCTGGGCGCGTACTCCGGCGAGCCCGACTTCGCCGCCGCCTTCATCGCCCGCGGCGAGGGCTGCCTGGTCAGCTCGGCCTACTCCGACGACCGCGACTGGATCGCCCGCTTCGTCGCCGAGGCCGGCCCCTGGTGCGGCCGCCTCTACCTCGGCTCCTCCAAGATGGCCGCCCAGAGCCCCGGCCCCGGCACCGCCCTGCCCTCGCTCCTCCACGGCGGCCCCGGCCGCGCCGGCGGCGGCGAAGAGCTCGGCGGCGAGCGCGGCCTGCACCTCTACATGCAGCGCACGGCCCTCGAGGGCGACGCCTCGGTGCTCAAGACGTTGATCAGCTAGCCCCGCCGGATCCGCGCGCGGCGAGCATGCGAGCCGGCTCGAGCGAGGGTGGGACGAGCGCCTGTGACGGCTCGTGACCGGCCGCACCGGGGGCGCGATGGGCGCGCTCGCGCCCGCTCACGACCCATCGCCTCGAGCGAGCGCCGCCAACGTCAATCTTTGATGGACGGGACAGGGCCAGAACGCAGACCCGCCGTGTGCTTCCGGCCGGCGGCGAGTCGCGCGAGCCGGCTCGAGCGAGGGTGGGACGAGCGCCTGTGGACGGCTCGTGACCGGCCGCACCGGGGGTACGATGGGCACGCTCGCGCCCGCTCACGACCCATCGCCTCGAGCGAGCGCCGCCTACGTCAATCTTTGATGGACGGGACAGGACCAGAACGGAGGCACGATGGGCGCGCTCGCGACGGCTGACGACCCGTCGCCTCCAACGTCGGTACGAGCGGATCACGTCGCCGACGGAACCTCACGATAAGAGATCAGGCCGTGCAGCTTCCAGCCGGTGCTGAGTAGCCAGGTGCTGGCGCGGCGCACGATCAGCGGCTCGTACGTCGGCGGTGGCAGATGGAGGAACGGCTGATCGACCAGCTCCTTCCAGTCGGCGAACGTCCACGCGCTCGAGAACCAGTCGAAGGTCCAAGCCTTCATGCGTGGATCGCGATCCTCGACGTGCTTCCTCCAGTTGTTCAAGACGTAGG
>DASWOO010001269.1:0-4709 GCA_036404335.1 Kofleriaceae bacterium | reverse complement strand
CTTGGGCTTGTTCAGATCGAGGTCGGCGTACGCGCGCAGGATCTGCGGCCGCACGCCCTGCAGCTTCTCGCCGACGTTGAGCGCCTTGTCGGGCAGGCCCGACGCGAGCAGCAGCGCGGCGTCGACCAGCTGGACCGACGGGTCGTCCTCGGCCTTGCCCGCGCCGAACCACACGATCTTCGACCGCGCGATCGACGCATCCTTGAGCGCGCCCTTGGCGTACTGCGCCCAGGCGATCCGCGCCCAGAACCTGGGCTCGGCCGGCGGGTGGCCCGCGGTCGCCTTGGTCAGCGCCTCGGCTGCCGCGGGGTACGACTCGATGCCGGTGTTGGCGAGCGACGTCGCCAGGTAGCGATACGCCGACAGCCGCGCCGGCAGCTCCTTCTTGAGCTTGACCGCGAGGTCGCCGATCGTGTCCTCGTTGGCGACCGACGCCTCGGCGCGGCCCAGGCCGCGGCCGACGACGACCAGCGGATGGTCCTTCGCCTTGGCCGCCGCCTTGTCGTAGGTCGTCAGCGCCTCGTCGAGCTGGCCGTCGTCGACCAGCAGATCGGCCGTGTCGATCATCGCGATCACCAGGCCGTCGTCGCCCTCGGACGCGGCCTTGATCGTCGCCTTGGCCGCCTTACGCTCGCCGCCGGCTAGCATCGCGCGGCCGCGCAGCCACAGGATCCACTTGTCCTTGTCGTGCTTGCCGCCGTACGCGTCGAGCGACTTGCGGACCTCGGCGAGCGTCGACTTGGCGACCTGCGCGACCGCGGTGGCGCTCTCGGCCGAGCCGGTGCCGAGCCGCGACAGCTCGACCGCCGCCTTGCCGATCAGCGCCTCGCGCGCGCCCGGCTCCTCGTCCTTGAGGTCCTTGGCGAACTTCAGCGCCTGATCGACGCGGTCGACGTCGGTGCCGTACAGCAGCGACTCGAGCCCCGAGCACTCGGCGAAGTACGCGTACGTGATAAGGCCGGTCTTGTCCTTCTCGAGCGCCTCGCCGACCTTCTTGATACAGGTCTCGAAGCCGTCGAAGTCACCCGCCGCGATCGCGGTCTGCGACTCGTGCTGCAGCCGGGCGACCGCCTCGGCCTTCTGCTTCTCGCTCCACCAGTACCAGGTGCCACCGCCGCCGATGCCCAGGACGAGCACGACGAACAGGAAGATGAACGCGCGGCGCGTCGATCGGCCCCAGCGCCGATCGGGCCTGAGATCGAAGTCGGAGTCCGGCACCCGGACACCCGCGACGTCGAGCAGGCCGCCGGTCAGCAGCTCGTTGAGGTAGCTCTCGCCGATCGCCGCCGACTGGCGCAGCGACGCGGCGGCCGCGTTCTGCGGCTTGGCCGACTGGATGATGCGCGGCCGGACGCCCTCGACGCTCATCGGCGGCGGCGGCGCGGTCGGCTTGGCCGGGCGCAGCTGCTGCGGCGGCGGCGGCGCGGCGATCACCGGCGGCTGCATCCCACCCGGCACCATCGTCGGCTGCATCCCGCCCGGCACCATCGTCGGCTGGTTCGGCGCCGCCATCGGCATCGCCCCGCGCTGGTGCTGCGAGTTGAGCTCGGCGAAGTTCGGCGGCGCCATGTGCTCGGTCGCCGGCTCGTTGCGCCAGTCCGCCGGCGGCTCGACCGCCATCGTCTTCATCACCGGCGACGCCGCGGGCACCGGCCGCTGCGCCGAGCGCTGGATCGGCTGGCCCTCGTCGGTCACGCCGCGCGGCGGCACCGGCTGCGGCACCGGCGGCGGCGGATCGAGCGGCTGCCCGGCCCGGGCGCGCTTGAGCATCGCGAGGATCTGCGGGCTGGTCGGATCGAGGTTCTGCGCGTGCTGCAGCACCGGCACCGCGCGCTCGAAGTCGGCGCGGCGGAGCAGGACCTCGCCGAGCAGCGCGAAGCCCTGGCGGCTCGAGCGGTCGACCTTGACCACCCGCAAGAGCTCGCCCTGCGCTTCTTTCCACTGGTGAAGCGCGGCGTGCGCGCGGGCCACCATGACGCGGCCCTCGAGGTTTTCAGGCGCGGCGTCCAGCCCGATGGAGCCGACGCCCAGCGCATCGCGCGGGCGGCCGAGCGCGAGATAGGCCTCGCCGAGATCGATGAACGCCGGCGACGCGGGGTCGCGGCGGACGAGATCGATCAGTTCCTCGATTTCTTGAGCCGTAGGCCGGCGATCTGGGTCGACCATCAGCGTCCGTGAGGGTACCCCCAAATCGGGCCGTACAGCAAACCCACATGGTGACAACCGGTTATCGTAGCCGCGATGGGCTCCAGCACCGGCCAGCTGTTCCGGATCTCGACGTTCGGTGAATCACATGGCCCGGCGCTGGGCGTGGTCGTGGACGGCTGCCCGCCCCGGCTCGCGCTCGACGTCGCGGACATCCAGGCCGAGCTCGACCGCCGCCGGCCAGGCCAGAGCCGGCTGGTCAGCCAGCGCAAGGAGGCCGACCGGGTCGAGCTCCTCTCGGGCGTGCTCGACGGCAAGACCCTCGGCACGCCGATCGGCATGATGATCCGCAACGAGGACGCCCGCAGCAAGGACTACGCGGAGATCGCCGGCGCCTACCGGCCGAGCCACGCCGACTATACCTATGACGCCAAGTACGGCATCCGCGCCGTCGCTGGCGGGGGCCGGGCGAGCGCGCGCGAGACCGCGGCCCGGGTCGCGGCCGGGGCGATCGCGCAGGTGATGCTGCGCGCGCGCGGCGTGGCGATCGTCGCGTGGGTCGACGAGGTGGCTGGGATCACGGCGAGCGTCGACGAGCACGCGCTGACCCGCGCCGCGGTCGACGCCAACGATCTGCGCTGCCCCGATCCGGCCGCGGCGCCGGCGATGATCGAGCGCATCGAGCAGGCGCGCAAGGCGGGCGACTCGGTCGGCGGCGTGATCCGCGCCGTCGCGCGCGGCGTGCCCGCCGGCTGGGGCGAGCCGGTGTTCGACAAGCTCGACGCCGATCTCGCCAAGGCGATGATGTCGATCCCGGCGGTCAAGGGCATCGAGGTCGGCTCGGGCTTCGCCGGCACCCGGATGACCGGCAGCGAGCACAACGACCTGTTTTATCGCCGCGACGACGGCTCGATCGGCACGCGCACCAACTACTCGGGCGGCGTGCAGGGCGGCATCTCCAACGGCGAGCCGGTGACGCTGCGGATCGCGTTCAAGCCGACCGCGACGATCATGCAGCCGCAGGACACCGTCGACGCCGCGGGCCATGCCGCCGTGCTCGCGCCCAAGGGCCGCCACGATCCGTGCGTGCTGCCCCGCGCGGTGCCGATCGTCGAAGCGATGCTGGCGCTGGTGCTGGCCGATCACTGTTTACGTCAGGACGTACGCAGACCTACCTGGGCCGACAGTCCGATCAGATAGGTGCCGGGCATGGATGCTGCTTTGGTTTGCGGCTGCCATGCGAAACTTCCTCGGGTCCCTGATCGTCGCGAGCGCGTTCGCGGTGACCGCCGCGCCGAGCGTCGTCGGTGCGCAGCCATCGGTGGCCGTGATGATCGCGTCGAGCAGCGATAGCTCGCCTGGGACGCTGGACGCGCACGCGCGTGGGCAGCACGGTCAGATCGTGCGCCAGGCGCTGCACGACGTGCTCCGGCGCACGGGAGCCGAGGTCCGGCTGATGGCGTCGGGCGTGCGGCGCCTCGATGTCGCCGTGACCGGCTGGAAGATCGCGACGCTCGCGCGCCAGATCGATGTCGCGGTCGAGATGCGCGTGATCGTGGTCGATCAGCACGGCCGGATGCTGTCGATCCTGACCGGGCGCGCCAAGATCACCGCGGCGGAGGCGACGCCGCTCGCCGAGCTGCGCGCGCAGGCGATCGCGGAGGCCATCCGCGGCATGACGCCGGCGCTGCAGGCGCAGCTGCGCCGCGACGTCGGCTAGCGATCCCGGGATCGCCGCGGGATCGCTGCGGGATCGGTTCGCGCGATCGTCCGCAATCCGGATTCTCCGACGAGGACAAGTGTCAGACGGCCCCTGTAGCGTCGCCGCATGTCGTCGATGTCCGCCGTGTCTGCGCTGCTCTTCGATGAGCTGGGCTACGACCCGGACGACGGCGTGCCGGACCTGAACCAGGTCGCGGGGGACTCGCTCGCCCGCGCGCTGGCGGCCGGCGAGATGGCGTCCGCGCGCATCGGGGCGCGCCGGGTCGCGGTCGCGCGGCTCGGGAGTGGCAAGCTGGTCGTGGTGGATGACGAGTGCCCGCACGACGGCGGCCGGATCTCCGACGGATTCGTCGAGGGAGAGCTGCTGGTCTGCGCCCGCCACGGCCGGACGTTCGAGCCGCGCGACGGGCGCTGCGAACGGGTCTGCAAGCTGCGGGAATGAGAGCGAATTGTTGACCTGGTCCGGGACCTCACGTTAGCGTTCCACCCAACGTGGCTGCGGTCCTGGTCCACATCGATCTCGACGGAGATCGCCTGCATCCATCGTCGATGCAAGCGCTGTCCGCCGGCCGCGCGGTGGCGTCGTCGTGGGGCGCCACGCTCTACGCCGCGCTGATCGCGCAGGTCCCGCCGAAGTCCAGGCCGGCGTGGCCGGCGGGCGCGATGCCGCGGATGCCCGGCAGCCCCAAGACGATCGAAGCGCTCCGCCTCGCGCTGGTCCGCGGCGGCGCCGACAAGATCGTCATCGCGCTGACCGACGTACCGACCGTGCCGTTGTGGAGCGCGCTCGGCACCGCGTGGCAGGGCGTGCTCGACCACCTGCGGCCGCGGCTGGTGATGTT
>DASWOO010001268.1:0-2757 GCA_036404335.1 Kofleriaceae bacterium | reverse complement strand
TCGACGACCGGCTCGATCACGCCGACGACCGGCGGCTGCACGACCGGCGTACCAACTTCGGGCGTTCCGGTGCGCTTGCGTGGAAGCGGCTCGACCGCGGCAGCAACCGGCTCCGGCACCGCGGGCGCCGGAGGCAGCGGCGGCAGCACGGGCTCGCGCGGATGATCCGCCTGCGTCTGCATGCCGAGCTTTTGCATCACGCGCGAAACGCTCGGCGGCGGAATGCTCTCGCGCCGGCGCGCGATCTCGTCCTCCATCACCTCGCCGGTTTCGAGTCCGCGGCGCAGCGCCTCGACCATCCGCGTGGTCGTGGCGAACCGGTTCTCGGGATCCTTCGCGAGCATCTTCGTGACGGCCGCTTCCATCCACAGCGGCACGCCGGGACGCTTCGTCGGCAGGGGCGACGGAATTTCGGTGACCTGCTTCGTCAGGATGTCGAACACGCGGCTGCCGGTAAACGGCGGCGAGCCGGTCAACATCTCGTACGCGACGCAACCGAGCTGATAGATGTCCGCGCGCCGATCGATCCGATCGCCACGCGCCTGCTCGGGCGACATGTAGCGCGGGTCGCCGAACGTCATGCCGAGGCTCGTCGACGCTGCCTGGTGATCGGTCTCGACGAGCTTTGCGAGCCCGAAGTCGAGCAGCTTGATGAAGTTCGCCTTGCCGCGGCGCACCGCGAGCATCACGTTGCGGGGCCGCAGGTCGCGATGCACGTAGCCGATCGCGTGCGCTTCCATCAGCGCCTCGCCGACCTGGATCAGGATGTCCGCCGCCCGCTCGACCGAGAGCGTCTTCTCGCGAACGAGCACGTGATCGAGCGTCTCGCCCTCGAGCAGCTCCATCGCGAGGTAGAGCCGGCCATCGAACGTGCGACCGAAATCGTGAATCTCGACGATGTGCTCGTTATCGATCTCCGCGACCGTGGTCGCCTCGCGCCGGAACCGCTCGACCGCGAGGTCATCGCGCGACAGCTCGGTGTGCAGCACCTTGATCGCCACCTTGCGGCGCAGGGTGACGTGCTCGGCGCGGTAGATGGTGCCGGACCCACCGTGACCCAGCTGCTCCTGGACCAGGAACCGCTCGCCGAGCACCTTGCCGAGCAAGGGATCGACGACCGTTTCGCGGATCTTGGGCCTGCCGCAGTTCGGGCAGAACAGCGCGGTCTCGGCGTACGGGTGATTGCAGCCAGCGCAGGTGATCGCGGTCATGTCATGAAGCGGCATGGTCGTGGGTGGACGGACGACCGAGGCCCAATCCTAGCGCAGGAGCCTGCAAAGGCTCGTGGCAATTGCCTTGGCAAACTACGGCTTGGGCCGGCGCGCGAGGATCGCCTCGGCGAGCTCGGCCTCGGTGATCAGGCCCTTGCCGACGAGCAGGCCGACCAGCGCCCCGAACCGGCTCTCGAGGTCGTCCGCCACCAGCGCCGTCGCGTGCAGCATCGCGAGCGGGATCTGCGCGGTCACCGAGATCTCGTTCTCGGTCTCGGGCAGCGCGCGCAGCCGGGGTGAGACCAGCCGGGTCGTCCCCGGGATGTCCGCGCGCGCGACCACCGCCGTGCTCATCTGGTGATAGCCCTTGGCGACCAGCTCGTCGATCGCCGACAGCGGCAGCGCGTTGACCTCGACATCGCATTGCGTCAGCTGCTCGATCTCGGCGACCGCCGAGGTGTCCGTCGGATCGGCCATCGCCAGCCGGAGCACCCGGCCCGCCCCGTCCGCGGTCACCGACAGCGGCAGCACGCGCAGCCGCCGGCAGATGTCGCGCGGCACCAGCCGCAGCGCCTCGGGGTCGGGCTCGACGCCGGCCGGGTCGATCAGCGGGACGCGGGTCTGCTTGCGCAGCGCGCCGACCAGCGCGACCTCATCGACGCCGAGCTCGCGGATCAGGACGACGACCAGCGGCTCGTTGCGCTCCTCCGCCATGCGACCGGCCTTCGAGGCGCTGGCCTTATTGACCAGGCCTGCCTCGATCGCGATCTCTCCCAGCGTTTTCGGCACAACCGTTCAAGGATGCTGCGGAAGCGGAAGTGGTGCACCCGACAAGATTCGAACCTGTGACCTTTGGCTCCGGAGGCCAACGCTCTATCCAGCTGAGCTACGGGTGCGTGCCCAGCGTTCTACTCCGCAGCTGTGAGAGAAACAAGTGGTCCAGCCATGGGTTACGATGTCGTATGGCGATCGATTACGTCCTGGCCATGGGCTGCCAGCCCCAACAGCAGCTGGGCCTCGAGCGCCTGGTCGGACTACATCGGACGCGGATCCTGGCGCGGAGCGCGCTCGCGCACATCCGCGAGGACGGTGACCACCGTCCGGCCGGCGAGATCGAGGTCCAGCTCACCATGCGCAAGCCCGACGGAGAGGCCGCGCGCGGCGTCACCCTGCAGAACCTGATCGACGAGTCTGCGCCGCTGGACGACGTGGTCGGTTACTGTGCGACCTGTCCGGCGCAGCTGCCCCGGGAGCTCGCCTGCCACAAGCGGATCCGCTATCCGATCCCGGAGCACGTCGAGGCCTGGCTGATGGCCCGGCTGCCCAGGACGCTGGACTGCACCGCCGGCACCCTGCTCGCCCGCGGCCTGGACGAGTTCGGCTGGAACGGCGGTCCAGCCGCCCGGCTGCGGGCCGCCGGGACGACCTACTTCGAGAGCCGCGCGCCCTACGGCGTCCGGTGGCAGACCGATGACGGCCCGCTCGAGATCTCGAGCGATCAGCTGTTCCAGATGATGTTCATGGTCGGCAACCTCGCCGCGACCCA
>DASWOO010001267.1:0-2536 GCA_036404335.1 Kofleriaceae bacterium | reverse complement strand
GCTGCGCGATGCCCGCCGGCCGCGTGATCTCGACGTGGTAGCTGCGGTCGGTCAGCGGCGTGACGTCGAACCGGCCGAGCCCGTCGTGGATCGTCGAGAAGCTCGCGACGGTCTGGCCGCGGTCGTCGACGACCACGCCCTCGACGTCGGCCGGCTTGCCGATCATCGACTTGGCCTGGACGTAGACCCGGCCGGGCAGGCCGTCGATCAGGTCGCCGCCCTCGGGGAACACCTGGAGCTGCAGCGCCTTCATCACGATCGGGATGCGCTTCTGGATCGACTCGGTGACCCCGCCGTCGTCGGCCATGATCGTGACCAGGCCGTCGCCGCGCGCGATGTGGCCGGGCAGCTGGAACTTGACCGTCGCCTTACCGTCGGCGTCGGTCTTGCCCGGCAGGCGGGCGACCTCGGCGTCGTCGACGGTGACCACCGCGGTGATCGGCCGGTTGGCGAACGCCTCGCCGGTCGCGCGCTTGAGCTCGACGGCGGCGGCGACCGGATCGCCCTCGCCGTAGGCCTTGCGCAGCAGCTCCACGGTCTTCATCAGCCGCGGCGCCTCGTAGGTGCTGACGATGATCTTCTTGCGGTCGGTCGTGCCGTCGTCGGCCGCGAGCTGCAGGGTGTACTCGCCGCCGTCGAGCTCGGCGGCCAGCGCGAGGTCGATCTGGGCGACGCCGTCGACCGCCTGGACCCGGCGCTGCATCGCGGTCGCGCCGCGCGGCGAGATCAGCGAGATGGTCAGCCCGGTCGGTGCGGCGCCGATCAGCGTGCCGGTCGCGCGCAGGTCGGCGCGCAGCCAGATGGTCTCGCCCGGCTGGTACAGCGGCTTGTCGGTCATCAGGTAGGCGCGGCGGGTCGCCGTGCGCTGGAAGTGCGAGGCGATCGCGGCGTCGATCGACCGGGTGGCGTCGGTCGGCGCGACGCGGGTCGGGGCCAGGGCGGCGATCGTCCGGTCGGTCGAGGATTGCAGGGCCGTGGGCTCGGGCGCGCCGACGCCGGAGATGGACGTGCTGGCTCCGGGACCGGACGCGCAGGCGCCGATCGAGACGAGCGCCGCGCGGAACAGGTGCCGCTGGAAGGTGCGCATGTGGGGGCTTGCAACGCCCGGGCGGATCGAACGATCTGTGGGCCGGCTTAGTCGATCGATCTCCGGAGACGAATTGCGACGAGCTTGCCGGCCGGCGCGGGCGTGAACCGCGCGGAACCATGGGAATCTGCGCGCACAGCTGTTGGAGACGGAAATGATCGATCGCAGGTCGTTGTTCAGGCTCGATCCCAGGCGCTGCGCGGTGATCGCCGGCATCGCGAGCATGCTGGTGGCGCCGGCCGCGGGTCGCGCGGAGGATCCACCGGTGCCCGTGACGCCGGCCACGCCGCCGGTGGAGCCGCCGCCGCCGCCGGCCGATGCCGCGGCGGTGCAGGCGCTCGCCGATCAGGTCCGCGCGCTGCAGCAGCGGCTCGACGCGGTGACCGCCGCGCACCAGCCACCGGCGCCCGTCGCGGCGCCGACCACGGCGCCCGAGCAGAGCCCGACACCGAACCGCGCGGTCAACGCCAAGGAGGCCGGCGCCGCGCCCCGGCTCGCCGGCCCGCCGCCGCTGAGCTGGAACGGCGTGACCCTGTACGGCACCGTCGACGTCGGCGTCGCCCACCTGTCGCACGGCGCGCCGCTCAGCCCCAGCTACGGCCCGAGCCTGCCGTTCGTGCTGCAGGCGTTCAGCAACCGGCCGATCACGTCGCTGACCAACAACGGGCTCAGCCAGTCCAAGCTCGGCCTGTCCGGCGTCGAGCCGCTGCACCTCGCCGACCTCAAGGCGCTGTTCAAGCTCGAGACCGGGTTCCAGCCAACCTCGGGCCGGCTGACCGACGGCCCGCGCTCGCTGCTCGACAACAACGGCCTGCCCAACAACCAGCGGGTCACCGCCGGCGACTCGGGCCGCGCCGGCCAGGTGTTCCAGGGCGCGGCCTACGTCGGCCTCGGCTCGGACACGTTCGGCACGTTGACCATCGGCCGGCACCAGTCGCTGATGGCCGACGGCCTGCTCAAGTACGACCCGCAGCTGCAGTCGCAGGCGTTCTCGCCGATCGGCTACTCGGGGACCAGCGGCGGGTTCGGCGACACCGAGGACAAGCAGCTCGACGACGCGATCAAGTACGCGTTCGCCTATGGCCCCGGCCACGCCGCCGGGCTCTACCAGCTTGGCCGCAAGGGCGCGCGCAGCATCGGCTCGGCGTCGTTCGACCTCGGCGCGGACTACGCCGGGCTGTCGGTCGACTTCGTGTGGGGCCTGGTCCGCGACGCGATCATGGCGGCGTCGCTCAACGCGATGCAGGCCGCGGCGGCGCCCGGCACGCTGGCCGCGACGGTGTCCGACAACACCGGCTTCGCCGCGATGGCGAGCTACACGATCAGCCCGGTCAAGCTGTACGCCGGCTACGAGCACATGCGCTACACCAACCCCGACGACGCGCTGGCCAACGGCACGGTGACGATCGGCGGCTACGTGCTGAGCGCGATCAACAACGCGGCGTACAA
>DASWOO010001266.1:0-6127 GCA_036404335.1 Kofleriaceae bacterium | reverse complement strand
GTGTCCTGGGTTACGTTGTTCAAGCAGATCTCCTGATGCCGCCGAGGTTTGGATTTACTGCCTTTCGGCAGCACCAAGGCGCAGGGGCGAGTAGGTAACCTTCACCACCCGATTTGTCAATCTGTCTCGCCGCATCCGCTTCACCGCCCGGATCGGGCCGTGACGCGATCTGCGAGCGATTCCACAACCTGTTCGAGGGTTTGCGTCGAGCTGTCGACCAGCACCGCGTCCGGCGCCGGCACCATCGGCGCCACGTTCCGGCTCGCGTCGCGCCGGTCGCGCTCCTCCATCTCGCCCAGCGTCGCGGCGTAGTCGACCTCGGTGCCGGCCGCGGCCAGCTCGGCGACCCGGCGCCGCGCGCGCTCCTCGGCCGTCGCGGTCAGGAAGAACTTGGCCTGGGCCGCGGGGAACACGACCGTGCCGGTGTCCCTGCCCTCGACCACGACCCCGCCGCCGGCGCCGAGCCGGCGCTGCAGCTCGAGCAGCGCGGCGCGGACCTCCGGATGCGCCGAGACCTGCGAGGCGCCCTGCGAGATCTCGGGCGCGCGGATCGCCTGGGTCGCGTCGTCGTCGCCGAGGTAGACGTGGTTGACCTCGCCGACGAAGTCGAACCGGATGTCGAGGTCGCGCGCGATCCGGGCGCAGCCGGCGGCGTCGCGCCACTCGACCTGGGCGCGGCGGGCCGTGAGCGCCACCGAACGGTAGATCGCGCCGGTGTCGAGCAAGCGGTAACCGAGCCGGCGCGCGAGCAGCTTGGCCACGCTGCTCTTGCCGGCCCCGGCCGGGCCATCGATGGTGACCACCACCTGTTTCATCGCGTTCACCGTACACGCGCCGCGGGCGTGGTGGGCACTCACGTTGTACATTCGATGCCGGTGCCCGAGCTCACCACAGAGAGGCGATGGAAGACGTTCGCCGACGTCGTCGCCTTCGCGCTCGGCACCAACGTCTGGGTCACGATCGTGATCCTGCCGGCGATCTTCGTCGGCGCGCTGCGCGGCGTCCCGCACGTCGCCGCCGCGATGCTGCCGTTCGGGGTGCTGATCCTCGGCCTCGCCCGCCGGTCCGAGGCGATCCTGCTCGGCGCGTTCCCGGCCGCGCTGCTGGTGCCGATCGCGATCAAGCCCGAGATGGCGTCGTCGTTCGTCTACGGCCCGATCCGGTTCGCGCTGGTCGCGCTCGGCGTGGTCGCCTATCTGTTCGGGGTGTCGTTCTTCACGACCTGGCACGAGCCGCCGGCGCCGCGGTCGATCCGCGGCCTGACCTCGGCGCAGGCCGGGCCGGCCGAGCGCTGGCAGCGCCGCGAGCGGGTGTACTGGATGCTGATGGCGATGTCGCTGGTGATCCCGACGGTGCTGATCGCCTGGGTCAACTTCGACACCGGCATCGGCGACTACCTCGGCGAGATGTACCCCGGCCGGGTCGCGCTGATGACGACCGCGCTGACGATCGGCGCGATCGTGCTGTGGCTAGTCATCTACCACTACGCGTTCCTCGGCGTGCTCCGGCCGCATCGCACCGGCGACCGCGACCTGGTCAACGCGCTGTCCCAGGCGCGCAGCGACGCCAAGTCGGGCAAGCCGCGCCCGCGGTTTTACCTGGCGGTCACCTGCGCGCTGGCGGCGATGGCCGCGCTCATCCTCATGCGCCACCTGAAGGGCTGATCGGAACCCACCCATGCGCCGCTACTTCTTCGAGGCCCTCGCCGTCGCGCTGATCGGCGGCAGCCTGTTCTTCTTCAAGGAGACGCTCGACTACCTGGCGCGCCGCGACTACGTGGCGTCGCTCCTGGTGATGGTGATCGGCGTGGCGGTGATCTCGGTCGGCAAGGAGATGGCGCGCCTGGCCCTGGTCCAGCGCGACTGATCATGCGGATGCCCGGTCATGTGCTCGCGAGCGGCGCCGCCCTGGCCTGGGCCGGGGCGTGCGGAGGCGCGCCGCCGGCGCCGCCACCGAGCCAGGTGGCCGTGATCCCGACGCCGCGGCTGACCGCCGACGACGCCGAGGTCGCGCGGGTCAACGGCCATCCGATCTGGGCGTCGTGCGTTGCCGCGCAGGCGCGGACGCTATCTGTCGCCCGCACCGGCGCGGGCGACGACGCCGCGACGCGTAAGGCCGCGCTCGATCAGTGCGTGGCGTTCGAGCTCCTGGCCCAGGCCGCCGAGGCGCGGGGCCTGGGGGCCAGCGCCGAGGTCGGCGAGGCGGTGCGCGGCGCGGCCGCCAACCGGCTGGTCGAGCTCGACTTCGAGCGGCGCTACCGCACGCCGGCCGATCTCAAGCCCGCGATCGACGCGGTGATGCCGCGGGTCGCGTGGCGGATGCACATCATCCAGCTGCGGGCCTCGGCCTACGCCCGGTTCGCCGTCGGCAAGCAGGCGCCGCCCGAGGTCCAGGCCCGGGCTCGGCAGCTCGCCGAGCAGCTCGCCGGCCAGCTCGCCGGCCAGACCGGCCTGTTCCCGGTCCACCTGATCGAGGCGGCGCAGCGGCTCGACCAGGGCACGGGCATCGTGCTCGAGAGCGCCGAGGTCAAGGCCAAGTGGAAGGGCGACCTGGTCGACGCCTACGCCGACGCGCTGTACGCCATCCCGGAGGTCGGCCAGATCGCGCCCAGGCCGGTCCGCACCGACTGGGGCTGGGACGTCGTGATGTGGAGCGGCGGCGTCGAGCCCAAGGAGTCGACGCGCGACGAGCTCGCGGCCGAGATGTTCCCCGAGCTGCGCCGCCGCCAGTTCCAGCTGTGGACGACCCAGCTGATCAAGCAGCTCGGCCTCCACGTCGAGCTGGTCCAGGATAACCTCGCCCGGCTCGACGAAGACACGGGCGGCGGCGAGCCCGCGGGAGGCGCTAAGTGACGCCGTTCGGCGCGATCCTCCGGCGCGCGGTCGAGTCCACGCCGTGCGCGATCGGCGGCGGGTTCGCCGACTGGGACGGCGAGATGATCGATGGGTTCACCACGCGCGATCCGCACGAGTGGGCGCTGCTCACCGCGCACTACGGCATCGTGCTCCGCCAGCTCCACGCCGCGTTCGGCACCTGGCACTTCGGCGGCCCCGACTACTTCATCGCCAAGCACGCCAACCTCGACATCGTGGTCCACGCCGTCGACGGCGGCTACTACACTCTGCTCGCGGTCACCGAGCCCGCGCCGCTGGGCCACGCGCTGCGCAGCCTGCGCGAGGCCGCCCGCGCCCTGCACCGGGAGATGCTGTGAAGGGCCTGGCGATCTGCGCCGCGCTGGCGCTCGCGACCCCGGCGCTCGCGGCCCCGCCGCCCGCGCCGGCCGGCTGGGCCGCCGATCCGGGCGACTACGATCCGCACTCGACCGCGTGGAACGGCATGGCCAGCTTCGTCGGCCTCGCCGAGGGCATGGGCTTCGAGGTCGCGCCGGTCAGCTCGCTCGAGTGGGGCGACCTGTCGTCCGACGACATACTGATCCTCATCTACCCGCTGCAGCGGGTCGACCCCGGCCGGCTCGGCGCGTTCGTCCAGGCCGGCGGCAACGTCGTGATCGCCGACGACTTCGGCGAGGGCAAGGACGCGATGCAGGGCCTGGGCCTCCTGCGCGCCGAGACCGAGACCCCGCGCGCGAGCAAGTACTACGACGGCCGGACCTACGCGCCGATCGCGACCGCGCGCGGCGACCACCCGCTGGCCGCCGACGTCGGCGAGGTCGTCACCAACCACCCGGCGGCGCTGACCGGCGTGCAGGGCGCGACGACGATCGTCGGCTTCGATGAGGGCGCGGTCGTGGTCGCCGGCGAGCGCGGCAGCGGCCGGTTCGTCGCGATCAGCGACCCGAGCATCTTCATCAACAAGATGCTGATGTTCCGCGGCAACATCCAGCTCGCCGCGAACCTGCTCCGCTACCTCGACCGCGGCGGCCGCGCGCGCAAGGTCATCCTGCTGCGCGGCGACGTGCCGATGTACGGCGACCCGCGGCCCTTCATCGACGACGCCAAGTCCGGCGAGGTCGGCCGGTCGATCGCCGACGTCAACTTCTGGCTGTCGGAGCGCCGGGCGTGGCTGCTCACGCAGGCGGCGATGAAGGTCCTGGCCGCGGGCCTGGCCGCCGGCCTGCTCCTGCTCGCGCTGTTCGCCCTGCCCGTGCGCCGCGGCCCGCGGATCGACGGCGCGTGGCTGCGGTTCGGCCGGCCGGCGCGCCGCGACGAGCCGCACGCCGTGATCACCGACGCCGACCAGCGCTCGGGCTCGAACCTCGTGCTCGCCTGCGTGCTGCGCGATCAGATCCAGGTCCTGCTCGCCGGCGCGGTCGGCCGGCCCGACCCGCTGTACGCCGTGCCCGAGGCCCAGCTCACGGCCGAGCTGGCCAAGGCGCGCGGCCCGGCGGCTGGCGCGGCGCTCGCCAGGGTCTACCGCCGGTTCCGCGCGCTGCCCAGCCGCGGCCAGGCCTCGGCGCCGTGGAGCACCGGCCAGCTGGCGCGGCGCGATTTCGATACCCTGTACCGGGACGCGGCCGAGCTGTGTCGTACTCTCGGTGTCGAGCTGTGATGCCGCCCTCTCCTCTCACCGCCGACCGCGTCGCCCGCGTCAACCAACTGTCCCGCGCGATCGCCGACGAGGTCGCGCGCGCGTTCATCGGCAACCCGACGATCACCGAGGCCCTGCTCGTCGCGCTGCTCGCGCGCGGCCACGTGCTGATCGAGGGCTACCCCGGCGTCGCCAAGACCACGCTGGTCAAGGCGTTCTCCGGCACGCTCGGCTGCCACTTCCGCCGCATCCAGTTCACGCCCGACCTGCTGCCGTCGGACATCACCGGCACCTACATCCTCGACATGCGGACCAACACGTTCGTGCTGCGCGAGGGTCCGGTGTTCACCCACGTGCTGCTCGGCGACGAGATCAACCGCGCGCCGGCCAAGACCCAGTCGGCGCTGCTCGAGGCGATGCAGGAGCACCAGGTCACGATCGAGGGCGAGACCCGGACGCTCGCCGAGCCTTTCATCGTGCTCGCGACGCAGAACCCGATCGAGCAGGAGGGCACCTATCCGCTGCCCGAGGCCCAGGTCGACCGGTTCCTGATCAAGCTCAAGATGGGCTACCCGAGCCCGGCCGACGAGAAGCGCATGCTCAGCACCTACGACAAGCCGCCCTCGCCGGTGCGGCCGGTGGTCGGCCCGGCCGACGTGCTCGAGATGCAGGCGATGGCGCAGGAGGTGTTCGTCGCCGAGGAGCTGATCGACTACGTCCTGGCGCTGGTCGCGTTCACCCGCTCGCACCCCAAGGTGTACCTGGGCGCGTCGCCGCGCGCCGGGCTGGCGCTGGTCCACGCCGCCAAGGGCCTGGCGCTGCTGCGCGGCCGCGACTACGTGCTGCCCGACGACGTGCGCCACCTGGCTCCGCTGGTGCTCGGCCACCGCATCCTGATGTCGCCCGAGGCCGAGCTCGAGGGCGGCACCGGCACCGTGGTCGTCGCCGAGTCGCTCGACAAGGTCGGCTACAAGATGCCCAAGGCGACCCGGTGATCCCGCGCCTGGCCGCGCGCGGCAAGCTGCTGCTCGGCACGGCGCTGGTGTTCCTGATCGTCGGCGCGTTCGCGGCGACGCCGCCGCTGGTCGGCCTGGCCGGCGTGATCCTCACCGTCCTGCTCGCCCTGTATCTGCAGTTCTACCCGACGGCGATCCTGCTGCGCCGCAAGAAGATCGAGCTGTCGTGGTGGGTGCCGCCCGGTGATCAACCCGGCGGGGCGCTCGCCGCCGACCGGCCGTTCCAGCTCCACCTGGCGTTCCGCAACCACGGCAGCCGCAAGCTGCGCGTGCTGTCGACCCACATCCTGGGCGCGTCGTCGCTGCAGATCGAGGAGCGGCCGTCGGCGACGGTCAAGCGCGGCCAGCAGGTCGAGGTCACGACCACGATCAAGTCGCTCGCCGCCGGCTACCAGGTGCTGCACGGCGCCGCGCTGACGTTCGGCGACGCGCTCGGCCTGTTCGACATCGAGGCGTTCTTTCCCAACCCGATCGCCGTCAAGGTGTTCCCGCGGACGATGGCGGTGCGCGGCCAGGTCGTGCGCGCGGTCGGCGGCGCGCTGCACGAGCAGGTCGGCCAGCACCGGGTCCGGCGGCGCGGGCTGTCGGGCGAGCTGCGCGAGCTGCGCGAGCACAGCCACGGC
>DASWOO010001265.1:0-10228 GCA_036404335.1 Kofleriaceae bacterium | reverse complement strand
GCGCTGCGCAATTTTACCGCGCCAGCCGGCGCGCGATCCTGTGCGAAGACCTCCGTGCAGTGATAGCCAATCCCATCTTCAAGCTCACCCTCATCGCGGCATGCGCGCTGCCGGGCGCCGCCGGCTGCGGCTCGGACGACGCCGCCGAGCCGACGGCGTTCTCGCTCAGGTTCGCGGCGCAGGTCGATGGCAAGGCCGTCGGCTGCACCGATGATCTGGCCGGGTTCGGCCCCGATCAGACCGCGCATATCGGGCTCAACGATCTGCGATTCTATGTCAGCAATCTCGCGTTCCACGACGGCGCCGGCGAGCCGGTGGCGCTGACCCTCGATCAGAACGAATTCCAGTACGCGGCCGACGCCGGCGCGGTCGCGATGATCGATCTCACCGGCAACACCGAGGGCAGCTGCAGCACGGACGCGCTCGCCGCCGCCGAGGGCACGGCGCGGACCCACCTGGCGCTGACCGGCACGACCCGGGTCGCCGACGTCGCGCAGGTCTCGTTCGACGTCGGCGTGCCGCAGGCGCTGATGAAGCAGACGATCGCGACCACGACGCCGGAGGGCGCGCCGTCGCCGCTCGACGAGATGTACTGGAGCTGGAACAGCGGCTACCGCCACCTGGTGTTCAACTTCACCGTCACCGACGGCGCCGGCGCGACCGGCGCGGGCTATCTTCACATCGGCAGCCGCGACTGCGCCGGCAGCGAGGATGGCAAGGCGCTCGAAGATCGCGACCGGTGCACCTACGTCAACACGCCGGCGGTCGCGCTCGCCGGGTTCGATCTCGCGCACGACACCGTCGGCCTCGATCTGCGCAAGCTGATCAGCGGCGTCGGCTTCATCGCGCCGATCTACGATCCGGTGACGTTCGAGGTGATCGGCCAGGGCCCGGGGGTCGCGTGTCACTCGTCGCCGACCCAGCCCGACTGCGCGCCGATCTTCCACGAGGTCGGCGTCGACATGGCGACCGGCACGTCCGCGGCGGCGAGCGACGTCGTGTTCGCGCCGATGCCATGAGGACGCGCGAGGTCATGCGCGGCGCCGCGCTGGTCGTGATGCTCGGCTGCGCGTCGTCAGCGGAAAGCCCGCCGACCGACGAGGCCGGGTATCGCGCGATCCTGGCGGTCCCCGATTACCTCGAGGTCCCGGCGATCCCGTCGGCCAACCCGCCCACCGCCGAGAAGATCGCGCTCGGCCGGCGGCTGTTCTACGACCGCCGGCTGTCCGGGAACCAGACGATGGCGTGCGCCGGCTGCCACGATCAGCGGCGTGGCTTCGCCGACGGCCTGGTCCATCCGATCGGCTCGACCGGCCAGGGGCTGCGCCGCAACAGCCCCGGCCTGGCCAACGCCGTCTACCATTCGACGTTCACGTGGGCGAACAACGGCCTGCGCACGCTCGAGGATCAGCTCCAGGTGCCGATCCGCAACGATAACCCGATCGAGCTGGGCGTCAACGACGCGAACACCCCCGAGGTCCTCGCCCGGTTCGACGGCGATCCGTCGTACGCGCGGATGTTCGCCGCCGCGTTCCCCGACCGCGCGCCGGGCGCCACCGTCGAGCAGATCAGCTTCGCGCTCGCCAGCTTCTGCCGGACGCTGGTCAGCGCCGACAGCCCGTACGATCGCTACCTGCGCGGTGACAAGGCGGCGATCAGCGACGCGGCCAAGCGCGGCGCGGCGCTGTTCAACGGCGAGCGCCTCGAGTGCTTCCATTGCCACAGCGGCGTCAACCTGACCGTGTCGTACCGGGACTTCGCGTCGACCGAGGACACCGTGCGCTATGCGTTCTTCAACAACGGGCTGTACAACGTCGACGGCACCGGCGGATATCCGGCGCAGGATCAGGGGCTGTACGACCTGACGTTCCAGCCCAACCAGCGCGGTCGGTTCCGACCGCCGACCCTGCGCAACGTCGCGGTGACCGCGCCGTACATGCACGACGGCAGCCTCGCGACGCTGACCGACGTCGTCCGCCACTATGCCGCGGGCGGGCGGGTGATCGCGACCGGGCCGGACGCCGGGGACGGCCGGCTCAGCCCGCTGAAGTCGCCGCTGGTCAGCGGGTTCCAGATCACGGACGACGAGATCGCCGAGGTCGTCGCGTTCCTCGAGTCGCTGACCGACCAGGGGTTCCTCGACAATCCGGCGTTTTCCGATCCCGGGGCCCAGCCAGCTCCGTGATCCGACGAGCTGCGCAATTTTACCGCACCCGGCGCGCGCGGCCCGCGCGACGAACGCGCGAGGATTGTCCGGCATGAAGCTCGCGCTCGAACCCGCGGTCACGCTGCCGTGGCTCGTGCGCCTGCGCTGGGCGTCGATCGCGTTCCAGCTCGCGATGTTCCCCGCGCTGCACGCGTGGTTCCAGCTCCCGCTGCACGTCGCGCGGTTCTCCGCGGTGATCGCGATCTCGGTGGTCTCGAACCTCGGGCTCGCGCAGGCCGCGCACAAGCCGCGCTGGTCGGGCAGCACGCTGATCGGCCTGGTCATGGTCGGCGACACCCTGCTCCTGACCGCGCAGTTCCTCGGCGCCGGCGCGTCGACCAACCCGTTCACCGTGCTGTACCTGGTGCAGATCGCGCTGTCGGCGCTGGTGCTCGACGGCCGGTGGACCGCGGCAATCGTCGGGCTGTCGCTCGGCGGCTTCGCGCTGCTGTTCGCGTCCGCGCCCGACGAGACCGTGCACATGCACAGCCACCTGCAGACGATGTGGGGTGCGTTCGCGATCGCCGCGGTGCTGATCGCGTTCTTCGTCGCGCGGGTCACGCGCTCGATCGGCGCGCTGCGCGATCAGATCGCCCGGCTGCGCGAGTCGAGCGAGCGCAGCGAGCGGCTGGCGGCGGTGACCCGGCTCGCCGCCGGCGCCGCCCACGAGCTCGGCAGCCCGCTCGCCACGATCGCGATCGCCGCGCACGAGGCGCGCCGCCACCTCGACGCGGCGCCCGGCGCGACCCGCCAGGACCTCGACCTGATCGCGCTCGAGGTCGAGCGCTGCCAGCAGATCCTCGAGCGGCTCGCGGCGCAGGGCAGCGCGCCCGAGCGCGAGACCCGGATCCGGTTCGACGAGCTCGAGCAGAGCGTGCGCGACTACATCGGCGAGGATCGCGCGGCCCGGCTCGAGTTCGCGGCCGCGAACACCGCGGCCGAGGTCGTGGCGCCGGCCGATCAGCTGGTCGCGACCATCGTCGCGCTGGTCGAGAATGGCCTGCAGGCCGACGACGCTGGCCGGGTCACGGTCGAGCTCGGCGTGACCGAGGCCTGGGTCTCGATCGCGATCCAGGATCGCGGCGCCGGCATCGAGCCCGCGATGCTCGACCGGATCGGCACGCCGTTCTACACGACCAAGGGCAGCGGCCGGGGTCTGGGGCTCGGCGTGTTCCTGGCCCGCGCGTTCTGCGCCAGCCGCGGCGGCGATCTCGAGATCGACTCGCGGCTCGGCGCCGGCACCCGCGCGGTGATCCGGCTGCCGCACGAGGCGGCGGCATGAAGCTGCTGCTGGTCGTCGACGATGACGAGCGGCTGCGCGAGCGGCTGGCGAGCGCGATGGCCGAGCGCGGCTACGCGACCCTGACCGCCGGCGACCGCGACGCCGCGATCGCCCTGGCCGGCGCGCACCCGATCGATCGCGCGGTGGTCGACCTGCGGATGCCCGGACCGCACGGCCTGGTCGTGATCCAGGAGCTGCTCCAGCTCCGGCCGGCGTGCGAGATCGTGGTGCTGACCGGCTACGGCTCGATCGCGACCGCGGTCGAGGCGATCAAGCTCGGCGCCCGCAACTACATCACCAAGCCGGCCAACGCCGATCAGGTCGAGGCCGCGTTCGACGACGAGCTCGCCGGCGAGCCGGCGTTCGAGGTCCCGTCGCTGGCCAAGGTCGAGCGCGAGCACATCGAGCGCGTGCTGCGCGAGTGCGCCTGCAACGTGTCCAAGGCGGCGCGCGTGCTCGGCATGCATCGCCGGACCCTGCAGTACAAGCTGGCAAAGTTCGCCGTGCCCCGGTAGCCGCGGCTCGCCGTGAGGGGTCCCCGCCGGCGCAGCCGCCTCGGTGATCTACGGCGTGCCGTAGACCTGGAATTCCCACAGCGAGTAGCCGTAGGTGACCAGCGCGCGGTTGGTCAGGTTGACCCGCACGTAGCGGCCGGTGCCCGACACCGTCAGATCGTCGGTGGCGCCGTCGCCTGTCGTCGTCGCGTACACGTTGGTCCACGGCCCGGCCGTGCTGGTCGCCGTCTGCACCTGGTACGCGGTGGCGTACGCCGATTCCCAGGTCAGCACGACGCGCGAGATCGCCTTGCTGGCTCCGAGGTCGACGTAGATCCACTCGGTGTTGGTGAACGCGCTGCCCCAGGGGGTGCCCGGCTCGCCGTCGACCGCCAGGTTCGCGCCCAGGCCGGTCTCGGCCGACGACGCGGTCGCGACCTTGCCCTGCGACAGCAACGTGCCGCCGCCGCCGCTCGCCGTGCCGTAGACCTGCAGCTCCCACAGCGAGTAGCCGTAGGCGACCAGCGCGCGGTTGGTCAGGTTGACCCGCACGTAGCGGCCGGTGCCCGATACCGTCAGATCGTCGGTGGCGCCGTAGCCGGTCGTGGTCGAATAAATATCCGTCCACGGGCCGGTCGCGCTCGCCGAGGTCTGGATCTGGTACGCCGTGGCGTACGCCGACTCCCAGGTCAGCACGACGCGCGAGATCGTCGCGGTCGAGCCGAGGTCGACGTAGATCCACTCGGTGTTGGTGAACGCGCTGCTCCACCGCGTGCCGAGGTCGCCGTCGACCGCGAGCCCGGCGGTCGAGGCCCCGCCGCCCTCGGTCGACGACGCCACCGCGGTCTTGCCCTGCGAGATCAGCGTCCCGCCGCCGGTGCCGGTCGTGACCGTCAGGGTCGCCGCGCTGCTGACCACGGTGCCGCCGGCGTTGCTGACCGCGACGGTGAACAGCGCGCCGTTATCCGCGGTCGTCGTCGCCGGCGTGGTGTAGCTCGCCGCCGTCGCCCCGGCGATCGCCGCGCCGTTCTTGCGCCACTGATAGCTCAGCGTGCCGGTGCCGCTGGCCACGACGCTGAACGCCGCGGTCTGGCCGGCGGTCACCGACCGGCTCGCCGGCTGGGTGGTGATCGTCGGCGGGTTGGTCGTGCCGCTGGTGCCCGACACGCAGATCACGCCGCCCGGGTAGTTGTTGGCGACCTGGAACGTCGACGAGCCGGTGTAGGTCACGAGCGCCGCGCGGGTCGCGTCGTTCGGATCCGCGGTCGAGGTCCACGTGGTCCACGGCAGCGGGAACGCGCAGGTCGCGTCGCTCGCGCCGGTGATCGCCAGCGCCTCGCCCTGGGTCGGCAACCGCATCGACTGCGACGTGCAGTACGTCTGCGCGATCGACTGGGTGTACTGCGCGCCCTGATCCGGATACGTGGTCTCGGCGCGCTGCCAGGTCAGGCCGGTCTGGTTGTCCTTGACCAGCGCGCTCGACTGGACCGAGAACCGCTCGCCAGCGCCGCCGCACTGCGGGACGTTGTAGGCCTCGATCTCCCACAGCGAGTAGCCGTACGCGCTGCCGCGGACCTGGCCGAGCATCCGCATGTAGCGGCCGGTCACCGTCGGGAACGCCACGGTCTCGACCCCGCCATGGCCGGCGGTGTTGCTCGCCGCCGTGCTCCAGGTCGCCGCGTCGTTGGAGTACTGGATCAGGTACTGCGCCGCGTACGCCGCCTCCCAGTGCAGCACGACGGTGTTGAAGGCCTGCGGCGCGCCGAAGTCGACCTGCAGCCAGTTGGCATCGACCGCGGTCGACGCCCAGCGCGTGGTGAGGTTGCCGTCGGTCGCCAGCGCGGCCTCGAGCCCGCCGCCCTGGACCGTGCTCGCGGTCGCGGTCTTGTGCAGCGCCAGGTTGGTGCCGGGCGGCGCGATCGTCAGGGTCGCCGCCGCGCTGGTGACGCCACCGGCCGCGTTGGTGACGACGACGGTGTAGCTGCCGGCATCGCCGTTCTGGACCTGCGTGATCGTGTAGGTCGCGGCGTTGGCGCCGACGATGTTGGTGCCGTTGAACTGCCACTGGTAGGTGAACGGCGCGGTGCCGGACACGCTGACCGCGAAGCTCACCGGGTCGTTGGCACGCACCGACACGCTGATCGGGTTCTGGGTGATGCTCGGCGCGATCGCGGCGGTGACGGTCAGGGTCGCGGTCGCCGAGGTCACCGAGTTGACCGGGTTGGTGACGACGACCGAGTACGCCGCGCCCGAGTCGCCCGCGGTCAGGACCGGCGTGGTGTAGGTCGCCGACGTGGCGCCGGCGATGTTCGCGCCGCCCTTGCGCCACTGGTAGGCCAGGGTCGGCGAGCCGGTCGCGGTCACGCTGAACGTCGCGGTCTGGCCGACCGACGCGGTCTTGCTCGCCGGCTGCGCGGTGATCGCCACCGCCGCCGGGGCGACCACGGTCAGCGTCGCCACCGCCGAGGTCACGCTGCCCTGGGCGTTGGTCAGCACGACCGAGAACTGGGCGTTGTTGTCGCCCGCGGTCGTGGCGGCCGTGGTGTAGCTCGCCGCGGTCGCGCCGGCGATGTTCGCGCCGGCCTTGCGCCACTGGAACGTCATCGGCGCCGTGCCGGTCGCGGTGACCGTGAACGTCGCCGGCTGGCCGGTGGTCACCGAGGTGCTCGCCGGCTGCAGGATGATCGCCGGCGCGCTCGGCGGCGGCTCGGCCGACGCCACCGGCTGGATGGTCAGGCTCGCCGTGCCCGTGGTCAGCCCCGGCGAGGTCGCGGTGATCGTCACCGTGCCCGCGGTGAACTGGCTGAGCAGCGCGATCTTGGCCAGGCCGCCCTCGGCGGTCAGCTCGGGATCGCCGGGCGCGTGGTAGTTGATCGCGCTGCGGCCGCCGGTCGTCGAGTAGGTATCCGAGCCGGTCTGGACGTACTGCTCGGTGCCGCCGAGGTAGGTCGCCGGGCCGGTCACCGCGAACGTCAGCGTGTTGCCGGCGGTCGGCACGACGTTGCCGCTGGCGTCCTCGATCTTGGCGACGACGAACGCCGCGTCGGTGCCGTTGGCGGTCACCGCGAACACCGTGCTATCGGGCCGGGCCAGCGCCGGCACCACCTCGAGCACGACCTTGGTCGCGGCGCCCGCGGTCACCTTACTGTCGGTCGCGACCACGGTGCCGAACGCGTCGAGGCACTCGGCGCTCAGCGTGCCCGACGCGAACGTCACGTTCCACGTCGCCTGCAGCGGCAGGAGCGTCGTCGACTGGGTCAGGTTCGAGCTCGAGTCCGAGGTCCACGGGTTCGGGGTCTTGCTGCCCTGATCGACGCCGTTGATCTTGAGCCGGACCGTCGGGCAGTTGCTGAACGCGTTGACCGTCACCGCGCCGCTGCGGTTCCAATGGTGGGCGAGCACGACCACCGGCTTGAGCGAGAACGGCGTCCACGCCGCCTGGTACGCGTAGTACAAAAGCTTGGGGAAGCGGTTGACGTCGACGGCCGACGCGCCGAGCGAGCGGACGCTGTTGGCGTACTGCGACTCCTGCGACGTGCCGCGATACTGCTGGTACTCGGCGAACAGGCCGGTCTCGCCGGGGGTATCGGCTAAGTACCACTGCGCCATGCCGAACGCGTTGGCCTGGCGCGACTTGCGCCAGTCGTTGAGGAACGGGGCGGTGAACGCCAGCTCGTAGTCATAGGCCAGGCCGCGCGCCGTGCCGTTGCCCCAGTACTCCGAGCCCCACGCGGGGTTGTTCGGGAACTGGTTCTTGACGCCGACCTCGCAGCCCTCGAGGGTGCAGCCGAGCAGGAAGCCGTTGGCCGGGTCGGGCGTGCGATCGGCGGCGACGCGCGCGTTGATCGGATCCCACTGCGTGTCGATCGCGAGCAGCGCCGCGCCGACCGCGTGGTTGGTCACGCCGTTGTCCGACTCCCACGCCAGGATCGACGGGTGGGGGCGGTCGCGGATGATCATGTCGCGGTGCAGCTCCTTCTTGAGCGTGACGTCGTCGGCGGTCGGGGTGTTGAACCCGTTCTCGCCGTCGCCGCTGGGCTGGACGATCATCACGCCGTACGCGTCGGCCGCGTCGACGAACTCCTCGCTGGTCGTCGAGTGCCCCGGGCGCCAGATGTTGCCGCCGCCGGCCGCGAACAGCTGGAGGTCACGCCACTGCTGCTCCTCGGGGACGCTCGAGCCGAGCGCGGGGTAATCGTAGCGGCCCGAGCCGCCCCACAGGAACATCGCGTGGCCGTTGAAGTACGGCAGGCTCTTGTCCCAGGTGATCGTGCGGACCCCGAGCGTGGTCTGGGTCGAGTCGACGACCACGCCGTTGACGCTGACCACATGGAACACGCGATACAGGTACGGCTTGCCGAACGTGCTGTTGTTCGGATACCAGAGCGTCGGCGTCGGAATCGTGATGCGCTGATCGAACATCGGCGTCGCGCTCGACGGGAACGTCGCCGGGGTCATCGGCGGCACGTCCTGGCTGATCGGCGACGCGGCGACCACGACCTTGCCGGTGGCGTCGACGATCTGGGTGGTCAGGGTCACGTGCTGGGTCGCGGTGGTCTCGTTGAGCACGTTGGTCTGGACCGCGACCACGGCCGAGTCGCCGACCGCGGTGTTCGACGCCGACGGCGCCACCGACACGGTCGCGACGTGGGTGCCCCAGGTCTTCTGATTGGAGTAGACGTTGGCCGGGACGTGGACCTTGTTGGTGATGAACATCTTCGCCGGGCGGAACAGGCCGGCCTCGGCCTGGCCGAACCGGAACGCGCCGGAGAACCCGGGGTTCTGGAACCACGCGCCGCTGCGCGCGACGCGGATCGCGACCACGTTCTGGGTGACGCCGTCGGCGTGCATGTACGGCGTGAGGTCGGCGATCACCGGGATGAAGCCGACGACGTGGGTCGCCTGGGCGTCGCCCGCGACCGCGCTGATCCCGGGCAGGAGCGTGCCGTTGGCGAACACCTGGACGCCGGTGTGCGCGCCCTCGAGCTCGATCAGGAACTTGCTCGCCGCGTACTTCGAGTCGAGCGTGAAGTGCAGGCGGTACCACTGGGTGCCGCCGTCGAGAAAGCCGTCGCCGCCGCCGGCGACCGCGTTGAGGAACGTGGTCAGGTAGTTCGCGCCGTGCGGCACGCCAACCTGGGCCCAGCTCGAGTCATCGAACGCGGTGGTCACGTAGGTCGCCGAGTCCACGCCCTTGAGGTAGCGCCAGTGGCTCTGGCCCGGCATGCCGGCGGCCAGGTCGATCACCCGCCGCTCCGAGGGCGGCGGCGACAGCGCCTGCGTCGTGGTGCCGGTGTCCGCGCTCGGCGGGGGCGCGGGGGACACCGGCGCGTCGTCCAGCGCGTTGCACGCGAACGCCAGCAGCGGTAATAGCCCCGCCAGCCGGCGTGCGGCTGCGATCCTTCTGCTCATGTGATCGACTCCTGTGAAGACTGCGCATCTGCGGCGGCCCAATGCCGACGGCGGCCGGCAGTCTAGACAGGTCGATCTTCCATCTACGAGAGCATTTTCTCTGATTGCGTATCTCGACGCGCGGCGTTGTGATTCAGGATTGTCCCGACCCAAATCCGTATCAAGGATAGCTGATGATTGACCGTAGCAAAATGCGGCAGGGATCTCGGAGTCCGCGTCAGCGGTCGGATGTGGGATGGCACCCCGCTCGCAAGACGTGACGGAAACCTCAACAAGGAACTGTTATGGCCACGGAAAACAAACGCAAGCTCGCTGTCGTCACGGGTGCCTCGTCGGGAATCGGTCTCCAGCTCGCGCGCCAGTGCCTGGCGCACGACTTCGACGTACTCGTGTGCGCCGAGGACGCGGCGATCGAGAGCATCGCCGGCCAGCTCACCGCTCCGGGCGCCGACGGCAAGCCGCTCACCGGTCAGGTGATGCCGGTGCGCGCCGACCTCGCGACCTACGACGGTGTCGAGCATCTGTACGCGGCGATCCGCTCGCATCGCCGGCCGGTCGACGCGCTGCTGCTCAACGCCGGCACCGGCCTGGGCGGCGAGTTCGCCAAGACCGATCTGACGGAAGAGCTGAAGATGATCGCGCTCAACTGCATGCACACGGTTCACCTCGCCAAGCGGGTGATCCCGGACATGGTCGCGCGCGGTGAAGGCAAGATCCTGATGACCGGCTCGGTGGTCTCGACGACCCCGAACCCGTATCAGGCGGTGTACGCGGCGACCAAGGCGTTCGTGATGTCGCTCGGCGAGGCGCTGCGCTACGAGCTCAAGGACTCGG
>DASWOO010001264.1:0-2893 GCA_036404335.1 Kofleriaceae bacterium | reverse complement strand
GCAGCTAGAGCGAGCCGCAGGCGACGTCGCCCGACGAGCGGACCTCGACCTTGAGCTTCTGGCCGTCCTTGTACTTGCGCCAGACGTCCTCGGCGACATCGCAGGTGCCGTGGTCCTTGAACTCGAGCGTGTTGGTCTCGGTCCGCTTGCCGGCCCGCCGGCCGCCGAGCTGGATCGGCATGTCGGCCGGCGGGATGTTGGCCGGCCAGCCCGGGGTCATGCCGGCGGCGTGGGCCTCGAGCGTGCTGACCGGCCGCCAGCGGCGCGCGGTGAACGTGCACCAGCTGTCCATGACCGGCTCGGACTTCATCTTCGGCGAGCACTTCTTGACCTGCTCGAAGGTGCCGTCCTTCTTGTCGTGGCGCTCCATGTGGCAGTCCTCGCCATCGGGGGTCTGCTTGGTGCCGTGCTCCTTGTCGTGGCACTGCGGCAGGGTCGCGTCGCCGGGCAGCTGGCTGCGCCACGCGCTCTCGGTGCCCTCGCGGAACTCCTCGATCGTCACCTCGCGCTTCCACGAGTGGCCGGTGACCTCCACCGACGCCTCGTGGGTCCGCAGGAACCGGAACCAGATCGCGATGCCGGCCAGCACCAGCACCGTGAGGACGATCGGCCAGATCCGGCGCTTCTTGTTCGTGGGGCTCATGGGCTTGGCGGGCTTTCCTGGCTGGGCGGCGACCGGCTGCGGCGCGTCGACCACGCCGCGGACCTCGGCGGCGCCGTCGAGCGGCGAGCCGCAGTGCGTACAGTTGCGAGCCGCCGCGCTCATCGGCGCGCTGCACGCGGGGCAGTTGCGGTCGGCGCCCTCGAACTTGTGGCCGTCGATCCGGACCTCCTGGCCCTGGGCCGGGAAGTAGCGCTTGTCGGGGTTCTGAGGGCCGCCGCAGTTCGCGCAGAACCGCTGGCTCTTCGCAAGCAGACCCTTCGTGTCACAGAACTCGCAGTCCCAGAGCATTTCGAAGAAGCCCTGACTCTCCTCGCGGTCTTGCGCCATCGCGGTGGATGGTAGCCCACCCGCCGCGTGAGGAACGAGAGGGATCGCACGCTAGCTGTCCGGGCAGCATGCGCCGGGCACGCAGGGGCACTACAGTCGCCGCCATGGTCACCACCGCGCTCCCGCGTCCGATCGCCTACGGCGGAGGTGGCGGCGGTGGTGGCGGTGGTGGCGGCGGCGGTGGTGGTGGCGGCGGCGGTGGCGGTGGTGGCGGCGCCGAGCAGCAAGCCGCCTCGAGCCCGCACAAGCCGGCCGGCAAGCCGCCGCAGGAGCCGATCCAGTGGCGCAGCTACTTCGGCGTCTTCAAGTACAGCCGGCGCGCGATCCGCCTGGTCTGGGCGACCAACCGCGTGCTCGCGATCGGCCTCGCCCTCGGCAGCCTGATCGCGGGCCTCTTGCCGAGCAGCGTCGCCGTCGTCGGCAAGTATCTGCTGAACGGCATCCTCGAGGCCGCGCGGACCCGCACGCTCGACGACCGCAACACCGCGCTCGGCTGGCTCGCCGTCGAGCTCGGCCTGGTGATCGGCGTGGCGGTGATCAACCGGCTGCTCGGCATGATGCGCAGCCTGCTGCGCCAGCAGCTCGGCCAGAAGATCAACGTCGAGATCCTGGAGAAGGCGCTGACGCTCGAGCTGACCCAGTTCGAGGACTCCGAGCTGTACGACAGCCTGACCCGCGCCCGCCGCGAGGCATCGTCGCGGCCGCTGTCGCTGGTCTCGCAGACCTTCGAGCTCGGCCAGAGCATGATCACCCTGGTCACCCTCGGCGCGCTGCTCGCCGGGTTCTCGCCGATCGCGCTGGTCGTGCTGATCGCCGCCGCGATCCCGCCGTTCGTCGCCGAGCTCAAATTCTCCGGCGACGCGTTCCGGCTGTCGCGCTGGCGCACGCCGGAGACCCGCGAGCAGATGTACCTCGAGACCGTGCTCGCCCGCGAGGACCACGCCAAGGAGGTCAAGCTGTTCGGCCTCGGGCCGCGGTTCCTCGATCGCTACAAGGTCATCTTCGACAAGCTGTACGCCGGCGACCGGCAGATCACGATCAACCGCGCGATCTGGGCGCTGATCCTGGGCACGGTCGGGACCCTGGCGTTCTACGGCATGTACCTGTGGATCACCGTGGCGACGATCGGCGGCCGGCTCAGCGCCGGCGAGTTCATCATGTACGCCGGCGTGTTCCGGTCGGCCCAGTCGTCCCTGGCGAGCGCGCTCGGCGACATCGGCGGCATGTACGAGGACAACCTGTACCTGTCGAACCTCTACGAGTTCCTCGATACCCCGACCATGGCGCCCGGCGGCGTGCACACCTCGGGGCCCAGGCCCGGCGATGGCGTGCGGTTCGAGGGCGTGTCGTTCTACTACCCGGGCTCGCGCGAGCCGGCGCTGTCCGGCGTCGACCTGCACATCCCGCCCGGCAGCAAGCTGGCGATCGTCGGCGAGAACGGCAGCGGCAAGACCACGCTGATCAAGCTGCTGACCCGGATGTACGAGCCGAGCGAGGGCCGGGTCCTGCTCGACGGCCGCAACCTGCGCGACTGGCAGCCGGCCGCGCTGCACCGCCGGATCGGCGTGATCTTCCAGGACTTCGTGCGCTACCAGTTCAAGGTCGGCGAGAACATCGGCGCCGGCGACGACCTGGCGTTCGACGACCGCGACCGCTGGGACGACGCGGCCGAGCGCGGCCTGGCCAAGCCGGTGATCGAGATCCTGCCCGACCGCTACGATACCCAGCTCGGCAAGTGGTTCAAGAACGGCCGCGAGCTGTCGCTCGGCCAGTGGCAGAAGGTCGCGCTGGCGCGGTCGTTCATGCGGCGCGACGCCGACGTCCTGGTGCTCGACGAGCCGACCGCGTCGATGGACGCCGAGGCCGAGGTCAAGATCTTCGAGCGGTTCCGCGAGCTGACCG
>DASWOO010001263.1:0-3913 GCA_036404335.1 Kofleriaceae bacterium | reverse complement strand
GTCAGGTCGATCAGCACCTTGCCCAGCGCCGAGTCGATCCACGATGCCATCGCACCGAGCTCACTCATTCACAGGCTTGGGTCGGCCGCGACGGAGCAAGGTTGAGGGTGCCCCCGGGTCGGACGGCCCCATCACCGCGCCGGACGTGCGGTTTGCGGTATTCTCGCGCGACGTGGCAGAGCTGGCGATCGAGGTCTCCGACCTCACCAAGACGTACCGCACGCCGTTCGCGCGCAAGCGAGTCGAGGCGCTGCGCGGCGTGAGCTTCACCGTCGAGCGCGGCCACATCTTCGGCTTCGTCGGGCCCAACGGCGCGGGCAAGACCACGACGATCCGCACGCTGATGGGCCTGATCCGGCCGACCAGCGGCAGCGCGAAGCTGCTCGGCCATCCGCTGACCAGCCGGGCGGCCAAGGCGCGGATCGGGTTTCTGCCCGAGTCGCCGTACTTCTACGACTACCTGACCGTCGCCGAGCTGTGCGACCTGACCGGCCGGCTGTTCGGGCTCGCGCCGGCCGAGCGCAAGCGCCGTGCCGATCAGCTGATCGCCAAGGTCGGCCTCGACCGCGCGCGCGGCCAGAGCCTCAAGAAGTTCAGCAAGGGCATGCTGCAGCGCGCCGGCCTCGCCCAGGCGCTGATGAACGACCCCGAGCTGGTCGTGCTCGACGAGCCGATGAGCGGGCTTGATCCGATCGGCCGCAGGGAGGTCCGCGACCTGATCCTCGAGCTGCGCGATCAGGGCAAGACCGTGTTCTTCTCGACCCACATCCTGAGCGACGTCGAAGCGATCACCGATCGGGTGGCGATCGTCGCGCGCGGCCAGCTCCAGGCCCACGGCACGCCGGCCGAGCTGGTGTCGAAGACCCTGCTCGGCGTCGAGCTGCTGATCAAGCTGGCCGGGACCGAGCACGACGCCGCGCTCGGCGAGGGCGCGCGCAAGCTGCGGCGCAGCGGCGACGAGCTGGCGCTGACCGTGGCGGCCGACGCCGATGTCGACGCCTGGATCACCCGCGCCCACGCCGCGGGTGGCAAGATCCTCGAGGTGTCGCCGCGCCACGAGACGCTCGAGGACCTGTTCCTGCGCCGGGTCGCCGACGCCGACGCCGCGCCCGGGACGACGCCCGGAGCCGCGCCCGGGACGGCGCCCGGAGCCGCGCCCGGAGCCGCGCCATGACCGGCCGGATCTGGGCGATCGCGCTCAACACGTTCCGTGAGGCCGCGCGGATCCGCGTGCTGTACGGCATCCTCGTGCTCGTCCTGGGCTCGAACCTGCTCGCGATCTTCCTCGGCGAGCTGTCGATGCGCGAGTCCGGGCGGATCGCGCGCGACGTCGGCCTCGCCGGGATCTCGCTGTTCGGCTCGCTGACCGCGATCTTCCTCGGCGTGTTCCTGCTCTACACCGAGGTCCAGCGCCGGACGATCCACGCCATCGTCAGCAAGCCGATCGCGCGCTGGGAGTTCGTGGTCGGCAAGTACCTCGGCATGGTGCTGGTGCTCAGCGTGCTGGTCGCGGTGTTCGCGGTCGCGATGCTCGCGATGCTCGCGATCCAGCACGCCGGGCTCTCGGGCGCCGTCGGCAAGGCGATCGTGCTGAGCTGGCTCGAGGTGCTGACGGTCGCGGCGATCGCGATCTTCTTCTCATCGTTCTCGACGCCGTTCCTGTCCGGGATCTTCGCGCTCGCGATGTGGGTGATCGGCCGGCTGACGCCGGATCTCGAGTCGGCGACCCGGTACGCCGCGCCGTGGATCAGCGCGATCACCCGGGTCGCGCTCGAGATCGTGCCCGACGTCCACCTGTTCGCGGTGTCGGGCCGCACGCTCGACGGCGCCACGGTCAGCGTCAACGGCGACTTCGTGCCGTGGAGCTACGTCGGCCTCGCCGCCGCGCACGGCGCCGGCTGGATCATCGCCCTGGTCGCGCTCGCCGCGCTGCTGTTCCAGCGCCGCGACTTCGTGTGACTACTGCCGCGGCGTCGCGAGCTTGTCGAGATCGACCTGCGACAGCGCGATGCGGATCAGCTGCGACTTGCTCGCCTTGGTCCAGCCCCGGCGCTTGAGCTCGGCGACCTTGGCCTCGAGCTCCTCGATGTCGCGCGTGTACATCGAGATGCAGATCACCTTGTAGTGCGTCGGCTTGTGCTGGCCGGGCGAGGTCCCGGCGCGGCGCCGCGCGCCCGGCAGGGCCTCGTCGGGGCCGGCCACCGCCGCGCGCCGGCCATAGTATTCTTCGCTGAGGATCGCGTCGGCGTCGCTCAGGGGGTCGTGGGCCATCAACTTGTCTTCCTTCATGGGTCCTCTGGAGCGCTCAGGCGATCGCCGGCGTGCCGGCCTGGGGGTGATGCGGCGTGATCGGGCGTGCCACCGTCGCGTCCTGCGCGGTGGTCGCGAGCACCCAGTCACAAACTCGGTTGTAGTCAGCCGCGCCGTGCGAGCTCGGCGCGTATTCGAAGATCGACTTCTTGTGGCTCGGCGCCTCGGCGAGCTTGGTGTTGTGGCGCACCGGCTCGAGACACTTGTGCTTGAAGTGGCCCTGCAGGGTCTCGAGCACCTCGCGGGCGAGCCGGGTCCGGCCGTCGTAGAACGTCGGCAGCACCGCCGAGATCCGGACTGCGTGGTTCAGGTGGCGCTCGACGTCCTTGATCGTCCGCAGCACCTGCTTCACGCCGACCAGCGCGAGGTAGTCGCATGTCACCGGAATGATCACTTCATCGGCGTACGACAGCGCGTTCTGGTTGAGCAGGTTGAGCGACGGCCCGCAGTCGATGATCACGTAGTCGTAGCGCCGCGAGATCTGCAGCAGGTTCAAGCGCTTCGTCATGACCTTGGAGCGCTGCTCGGGGTTCTGGCGCGCGAGCCAGATCTCGGCGGCGGCCAGGGTCGCGTCGGCGGTGATCACGTCGAGGTGCTGGCGGACCGGCACGCTGGCCTCGTCGGGATCGAGCCCGTCGACCAGCACGTGGTACAGCGACTTCTCGCCGGCGACGCCGAGCGACACGCCGACGTTGCCCTGCGCGTCGGTGTCGATCAGCAGGCACTCCTTGGCGCGCTCGGCGAGCCCGGCGGCGAGGTTGACCGCGGTCGTGGTCTTACCGGTGCCGCCCTTCTGGTTCAGGATCGCGACGCGGCGCGCGCGCTTGGCGTGAAAGCTCTCGGCGCCGAGACGTGCGCTGCGGCATTCCAGCGAGCAGAAATGGTTGCGTTCACCGTCGGGCGTGACCGCGATCTGGAACACGAAAGCAGGTCGAAATACCTGCCCGCATGCGCTGCACGTCTTCTCCATGACCTTATCGAAGCGGCATCGTCGAGATCGGGGCAACTTTTCAGCGCTATAGTCCGCGCGGTGGAGCCGATCGCACGCCAGGCCATGGCCACCGGGGGCGATCCTCAGGCGCTGGCCCAGGCGATCGCCGATCAGCTCGTCCGCGACGACCTGCGGATCGCCTTCGTGTTCGCCGATCACCGGCTGCCGCCCGAGCCGTTCGCCGCGATCCAGGGCGCGACCCGCGCGCCCGTAGTCGGCTGCTCGGCGGCCGGCGTGCTCGGGCCCGGCGCGGCCGCGGCCGGCGCCGAGCCGTGCGTCGTCGGGCTGGGGCTCTACGGCGACTGGCTGCGGGTCGGCGTCGGCGTCGCCGCCGAGCTCTCCGCCGGCGACCCGCTGGTCCGGAGCCGCGACGCCGTGCGCCAGGCCGCCGCCGAGCTCGGCGCCAGCGAGGACGCGCTCGACCCCGGCCGCCACGTCGCGGTCTCGCTGTTCGACGGCCTGGGCAGCCAGGTCGAGGCGTTCTGCATCGGCTCGGCCGCGGCCGTGCCCAAGCTGCGGTTCCTCGGCGCCGGCAGCTCGACGGTGATCACCGCGGACGATCCGGGCGACGGCCGGCACAGCCACGTCTGGGCGCGCGGCGAGGCCCGGCTC